>JBCKLP010000172.1:0-5428 GCA_038903735.1 Burkholderiales bacterium
CGCTGCCACAAGAAAAAGCCCGGGAATTGGCAGACTCGCGGCCAGAATGGCCTGGATGGCCTTACCTGGCATTGCAGACCCGGACGATGATCCGAAAAATGTGCTCCGGCCCGGAGCCTTGGTTCGGCCGAGCGTCACCATGCAGGCGCAAAGGGCGACGCTCTTGGCCTATGGTTGCTGCTGCAACAACCGGCGAAAAGTTTGCCAATCAAATGAGGGTCCAGGATCGGTTTTGCGTCCCGGCGCAATATCACTGTGTCCGACAATGTCGGTAATGGGGTAACGCGCCTGCAATTCCCGGGTCAGACGGTCCAACTGCCGGTACTGCGCCCGCGTATAGGCAATGTCATCCGCCCCTTCGAGTTCCACGCCAAGCGAAAAATTGTTGCATCGTTCCCGTCCCCGCCAGACCGATACACCGGCATGCCAGGCGCGGCGTTCGCAGGGAACGAACTGAGAAAGGGCGCCGGATCGCCGGATCAGGAAATGCGCTGAGACACGCAACCCGCGCAGGATCGCAAAACTCGCATGCGCCTCCATATCAAGGGTGTTGGTGAACAGATTTTCAATGGCCTGACCGCCGAAACGCCCTGGGGGAAGGCTGATGTTATGAATTACCAGCAAACCGATAGTGGCCTCCCCGGGTCTGGCATCCTGATTGGGTGAGGGAATCTGCCTTGCCCGCCTCAGCACTCCCCCTTCCAGCCATTTCGATCGTCCGCCCATGATCTATCGGGCGTCATCACCTGCGGGAGTCGCAGCTTCCCGATCCGCGCGGGGCACTCGTCTGCAGGCTAAGCTATGGGTAATCACTTGATATTCAACCGCTCCATGCGATAACGCAGAGCCCTGAAATTAATCCCCAGCAATTTCGCCGCAGCTGCGCGATTGAATCGAGTTTTCTCCAGCGCTTCGATGATTGCCTCCCGCTCGAGGCGATCCAGGTACTCGGGCAACGGTGATTTGCCCTGCCCTGCTTGCGCATCCGCGGACTCCATGCCCAGGGCCGGAGGGGCCAGCTGCAAATCCTCGGTATCAATGATATCGCCGCTGCAAAGTGCCGCTGCACGTTCCAGCACATTTTCCAGTTCGCGCACATTGCCCGGAAAATCGTAGCCCATCAGCGCCTTCAGGGCGCGCGGGGAAAGCCGCAGCACCTTGCCTGAACTCTGTGCCTGTCGCCCCAGTATGGAATCCATCAAGACCGGAATATCTTCGCGCCGCTCCCTCAGGGATGGCATTTTCAATTCGATGACGGCAACACGATAGTACAGATCCTGCCGAAAACTGCCTGATTCGACGCAGGCAGCCAGATTCTGGTGCGTGGCACATACGATGCGCAAGTCGACAGAATCCTCGGCGGTCGCTCCTACTTTGCGCACCAGCTTCTCCTGCACCGAACGCAGCAGCTTCACCTGCATGGCCAGGGGTAACTCCGCTATTTCATCCAGAAACAGGGTTCCACCATGCGCCGCCTGGAAAAAGCCGTCCCGATCGCTTTCCGCTCCCGTGAACGCGCCCTTTCGATAGCCAAAGAATTCGCTTTCGAGAAGATTCTCCGGGATGGCGCCACAATTCACCACGACAAAGGGATGGTCCGCGCGCGGTCCGCTCGCATGGATCATGCGCGCGGCAAGCTCCTTGCCGCTGCCTGATTCTCCGGTGATATACACAGGCGCCAGGCTGCGCGCAAGCCTGGCAATGATCTGCTTCGCCTGGAGAATCGCCGGGCTATCGCCTATCAACGTCGGCATATTCTCCGCCATGGGCGCGGCGCGGGACGGCAGGCGCAGAGCGGATTTCACCAGCGTACGCAGTTGATCCAGTGACAGCGGCTTGGTAAGGTAATCGAACGCGCCGGATTTCAGCGCTGCGACAGCATTTTCCGCACTTCCAAACGCAGTAATGACTGCAACCGGCAAGTCAGTGCAGTGGCTGCCAATATGCCGCACCAAGTCAAGGCCCTGGCCGTCCGGAAGGCGCATGTCGGTCAGGCAAAGGCCGAACGTGCGCGTCGACAGCAACTGCTTTGCCTCCGCAATCGTGCCAACGGCCTCCACACCGAGACCCATGCGCAGCAGCGACAACTCCAGCAGTTCGCGAATGTCGGCTTCATCGTCCACCACGAGCACCGTGGTTGCACTTGCAGAGCGTTGATCCGCCCGACGATTGGCTAAGTTGATTGCCATAAAATCCTGAAGTCCGCTCCTGCGCCGCGATCCACATAATCAAGGCTGGTGCCGTTCGCTGCGCACAGCTCGCGGGCAATGTATAAGCCCAGTCCGGTGCCGCTCGAGAAAGTCGTGAAGAAAGGCTCAAAAAGCTGCGATTGCAATTCAGAAGGCACACCGGCACCGTCATCCCGTATATGCAATTCTACGCGAGCCGCGCGCCGCAGCACACTGACACGAACGCTGGCCTGTCCCTTTTGCGAATGTCGCCATGCGTTGCGAAGCAGGTTCCACAACACCTGGTGAAGGTGGATCTTGTCGAACTGGATCCGCGCCTCGGCAAGTTCCTCAAGCACGATTGCTCCCGGTTGAATCGACTCGTTATTGGAGAACTCCTCCACAAAGGCGCGCAGATACACTGGGAGAATCACGGTGTCTGGCTGAATACGGTCACGCCGTGACAACTCGAGAACATCCCGGACCATGCGATCCAGGCGGCGGGAATTGTCCTGAATGATGCTGACCAGACGCGTCCGCGACTCGGCTCGATGGTCCTCCTTCAACAGGTCACCGGCATGCGAAATGGCCGAGAGCGGATTACGGATTTCGTGGGCGATGTTGGCGGTCAGGCGACCCAGCGCAGCCAACTTGACCTGTTGCGCCTGCTCCTGCTGGATGGAGATATCCTCAATGAATATCAATGCAAAACTCCCCCCGCCGGCGCCTGCTTCCACAAAGCGCAGTCGCACCAGTTTGCCGCTCTCCAGAATCCTGGCAGTAACCGCCGCCCCCCCCTTCCCGGAGCGCCACGCTGCAAGATGGGTGGCGAATTCCCCCGAATAGCGCTCAATCTGGTCGAGTTCAGGTATTTCATCACCCAGGAGTTCCGCCACGTGGCGATTATGCAAACGGACCAGTCCGTTGGCGTCGACCACCATGACACCGACCTGCACCTCCTGAATGACCAGTTGATTGATGAGCAGTTGGTTTGCCAGATCAGCGCCGCGCATACGCGCAACCCGTTCGTTCATTATCAGACGCTGGGCGAGCTGATTGGTTATCAGCGCTGTGGCAAAGAATCCGATCGACAGGAGCCCGGGTTGCAGAAAGCTTGCCGTGGCATGATCGGCGATCAGCACCCAGTAGGACTGCTCCAGCAAAACTGCGATCGATGCGACCGCCGCGTAAAACAGCATGAGGGTACCGCGGCTCACAAGCGCCGCGCCCGCAAGGGAAATCAGCAGCATCACACCCAAGCCGCTGCGGAATCCGGACGATGTATACGTAAGCAAGGTAATGGCCACGACGTCGGCCAACACGTGAATGGTTAGCTGGGCGTTGAACCATGTCCGCCAGCGGCGCATTGCAAAGTGGAAGGCAGCGGCAGCACCCAGATAGGCAGCGCTGACATAGGTAAAGAGCGAAAGGTTGTGGCTGCCCAGGTTCAGCGTATCGTGAAAAATCACAACTACGAGCAGGGCCAGCACGGCGACTGCAATTCGATAAATATTGAAGTATCGGAGCGACTCCCAGAAAGAGTCCGGGACATCTGCCTGGGGCTGTATTCCGGTGACCTGCGAGGGCGTCAGGGCGCTCATTCCCCCTGCCTCAAGAACTATCCGCGACGCTGTGATCCTTGCTGCAGTAGAAGCGACCTTCTAGCGAAATCGCCTCACTCTCGGGGAGGTTTACACCACAGCGCCCGCAGGCCACCATACGTTCCACAGACAGATTTGTTCGAGCCTTTGACCGTGCAGCCCGCCTCGCCGACTTCACGGCCAAATAAACAATCAGCAGGATCAGGACCAGTAACAGCCATTTAACCATGATCGGCCCCGGATGCGAGAACGCCGGAATTATATCTGGCGCGTTGACGTTGGATCGACCGTTGAAATGGTCGGGGTGAGAGGATTCGAACCTCCGACTCCTGCGTCCCGAACGCAGTACTCTACCAGGCTGAGCTACACCCCGATTGCCCTGACAAGGCGCTGGACGAAAATTCGCGTCCCGCGCCGTTCCGGGATATCCAGCGAGACCTGCCGGACTTTCCCGAATCGCAGGGTGGCACCACCACCCCTCGCTTGTTTGAAAAACATGCGCGGATTGTATCCCAGCCAATGGCGCGGACCAAGTGACATACCGCGACAGTGACATACCGCTGAATTGCGGGAACACATACCCTTCACCTTCAATGGCTGCGATCAACAGCAAACCGGGCAAGCTGCATCAGGCTATCCCGGAATTGTGATGGCGCCAGGCGCTCGATTCCCTCGCAGGCAATGTTCGATTCCTCGCATGCCCGGCTGCGTGCATATGCAATGGCATCGGTCTCCCGGATTGCCTCCATCACCGCTGAAAACTCGGCGCGACCGCCATTCTCAATGGCATGCCGCACCAGTGCCGCACTCTCCGGCGAGCCGCTCTGAATCACCCGAATCAATGGCAGTGTCGGTTTGCCCTCGTTGAGATCGTCGCCCAGCGCCTTGCCGGTTTCACTGCTGTCGCCCGAATAGTCAAGCACGTCATCGATCAACTGGAATGCAGTGCCCAGGTGAAGCCCGTAATGCGCCAGGAAGCTTTCTTCCTCAGCCGAGGCCCCTGCAAGAATGGCTCCGATCTGCGCCGCGGCCTCAAACAGTTTCGCTGTTTTCCGGCGCACGACATTCAAATACTCCGCTTCGGTAATGGACGCGTTGCGCGCATTAAGCAGCTGGAGGACCTCGCCTTCGGCAATGGCATTGGTGGCATCCGCTAACACGGCCATAACACGCATATTTCCCGCACCTACCATCATCTGAAATGCTCGGGAATAGAGGAAATCGCCCACCAGAACGCTGGGGGCATTGCCGAACTGGGCGTTCGCTGTCTTGCTTCCCCGGCGCATCTCGGATTCATCCACGATATCGTCATGCAGCAGGGTCGCGGTGTGAATGAACTCTATAACCGCCGCGAGGTCATGATGAAGCCGGCCGCGATAGCCACAGCTCCCGGCAGCCAGCAATACCAAAGCCGGGCGCAGGCGCTTTCCGCCTCCGCCAATGATGTATTCCGCGATGCGCCGGACCAAGGCAACGTCCGAACTGAGGCTGCGCGCAATGAGCGCGTCCACCGAACGCATGTCCGCGGCGATTAATGATTGGATATTGGTAAGCTGCAAGACGGTAAGACACGCAGGGTGGGCGGAAGATCCCCGGGGACAAAATCAGCCGGGAGCCGTCATTCTGGCCCCTGAATCAAGGTTACCAGGCAACCATTCC
>JBCKLP010000173.1:0-5383 GCA_038903735.1 Burkholderiales bacterium
AAGTCCATGAAGACGATGACTAGCCCTTCGCAAGAAACGTTTGCAGTGGTGAGAGAGTTGATTACGCGGTGGCTTAATGAGGAAATGAAACGGGAGGGCGTGTTCCACCAGCCGTCTGCTGTTGGTGATTACTTACGACTTAAGTTCGCTGGCCGTGAATAGGAGAGTTTCGTAACGCTGTTCCTGGATGCTCCGGATCGACTGATAGTGGCGGAGGAATTGCTTCGCGGCACGCTCACTCAGACTTCCGTGTACCCGCGAGAGGTCGTAAAGAGGGTCGAAGCCTAGTCCGCGGTGATCTTCAAGTGGGAGATGAATTTTTTCCAGCGCTCCGCGTCCGTCGTGATCAGCGCGGTGAGCGCTCCTGGCGTGCTGGTCGCCGCCTCGTTGCCGAGCTTGAGAAACTGTTCCCGCACTTCCGCGCTTTGCATGATTGTCGTGATTTCGTCGTTGAGCCTGGTGACCAGATCCCGCGGCATGTGTGCCGGACCGGAAATGAAGTAATACAGATCGAGGTCGATGCTCGACAGGCCGACCTCGTCAAAGCTCGGTGAGTCGGGCGCGAGCGCCGAGCGGCCTTTGCCGGACACCGCGATCACGGCAAGCTTACCGGCCTTGACATGGGATAGCACGGAATTCACCGGAAAAAAGCCCATCTGGGTCTGTCCGCCGAGGAGGTCGGTCATGGCGGCCGGCGCGCTCTTGTAGGGGACGTGAACCACATCCAGTCCCAGTTGCTGCTTGAGTACCTCCATTCCGAGATGATGCGAGGTGCCGCTGCCGGAGGAGGCGTAATTGAACTTGCCCGGCTGTGCGCGAACGGCGGCGACAAGCTCCTGCAGCGTTTTCACCGGGAACACGACCGGATTTACCACCAGCGCCATGCTGCCGGTGCCGATCCTGGCAATATGGGTGAAGTCAGCCACGGGATTGGAAGCCCTCTTGAACAGCAACGGAGTGATCACAAAGGCCGGACCAACAGTCGCCATCAGCGTGTAGCCGTTCGGGGCCGCTTTGATGACAAAGTCCGAGCCGATGAGGCCGCTCGTGCCGGGCTTGTTGTCCACGATGACCGACTGACCCAGCCGCTGGCTGAGTTGCGATGCGAGCGCGCGGGCCATGGCGTCGATCCCGCTTCCGGCAGCGTAGGGCGTCACCAGCGTGATCGGGCGGTTCGGATAAGCCTGGCCCGAACCGAGAGAAGGAACAAGGCCAGCGCAAAATACGATAAGACTCAGCAGGGCCTTGCCGCGTCCATAGCGCGTGAACAGCATGTGATTGTCTCTCCTGGTTGGGAATTTATATCTGTATAGGGATAGCAATTCAATCGTCGACCATTATGTCCAATCGGCTACCGCGGTCTAACCTCGCTTTCTGCTGCCGCGCTAGTCGGCTTTCGCCCCGGTGGAACGGATCACGTTACCATAGCGTTCGGTCTCCTCCCGCAGAAACACCTTCATCTGTTCCGGAGTGCTGCCGACGCCCTCGAGGCCGAGATCGGCCAGCCGCTTCGCGATATCCGGTTGCTTCAACGCCTCGGCAATTGCCGAGGAGAGTTTGTGCGCGATGTCGGTCGGCGTCCCCGGAGGCGCCACCATCCCGGTCCAGGTGCCGGAATCGTGCCCCGGCAGAACTTCCGCCAACGTCGGCACACCGGGGAGAAAGGAGTTGCGTTGCTTGCTGCCCACGGCAAGCGCGCGCAGCTTTCCGCTGCGAGCGTATTGAAGCGAAGTGCTTATGTCTAGGAACATGAGATCCACCTGGCCTGCGAGGAGTGCCGCGAGCGCAGGCGCAGTGCCAGCGTACGGAACGTGCACCATCTTGACTCCAGCTTTCGACTTGAACAACTCGGCGCCGAGATGGGCGGTCGTCCCGTTTCCCTGCGAGGCGTAGTTGAGCTTGTCAGGATTGGCTTTGGCGGACGCGATCAGCTCCTGAATCGTTTTCATCGGGACCTGCGGATTCACCACCAGCACATCGGGGAATGCCACGATCAGCGACACCGGGACAAAGGCCTCCGGTTCGAAGGTCAACTTGGCATACAAGCTCTTGCTCACGACCAGCGGGGTCGGGTGCGTGACCAGCAAGGTGTACCCGTCAGGGGTCGCTTTCGCAACCACGTCTGCACCCACATTGCCGCCGGCGCCGGGGCGATTCTCCACGATCACGGGTTGTCCCCACTTTAGCCGGAGCTTGTCGGCGATCAGGCGCGCCCAGGTGTCGATTCCTCCTCCGGGCGGATTCGGAACCACGATCTTGATCGGTTTGACTGGATATTCCTGTGCATGCACAGGCAGCGCGAACGCGAGCGCGACGGCAAGGATCCATCGGCCCCAAATAGTTTTGTCCATAGTGAAGTCTTCGGTAAGGAACAGCAAGGATAGAAAATTCAACCGCATGAGGCCAAGTGTGACACAAAAAAGCGGGTGTGGATGCTATGCCGGACTGGGATATGACCAGCCAATCAGCCCCCGACTACCCCGAAGACCAGCCCACCAACTGGTGAACCTGCTGAACCGTAAAGGGGGGGTTGCGACGACTGCGCCGGGGTAGGGCTGTGCCCGCAGCCCAGCTTTCCATGTCGTTTGTGCCGGTGGGCGGAAAAACCTTGGAGATTCAGATCGCCACATCAGGGAAAGCACGACTCTTGAGGACGCTTTTCGGTGCCATACTTGGCCTCATGCGGTTGAATTTCCTATCCTTCTCAATCGAAGGGTACGGGTGCCTGCACCGCGCCTTCTAGCAAGGGACAAAAACATCATGAACGACTTGCGCCGCCTTACCGGACGCGTCGCCCTCATCACCGGCGGGGGCGGAGAAATCGGCTCCGCCATCGCGCTGCGCATGGCGCGCGAGGGCGCCCGCATCGTCGTCGCCGACATCGAAGCCGAGAAGGCAGCGGAGACGGCGGACGCGGTTTGCGCGGCGGGCGGCGAGTCGCATGCCATCGGACTCGATGTGCGAATGGAAGAGAGTGCGAAAGCCGCTGTAGCCGCGACGATCGCGACCTTCGGAAAGTTGACGACGCTGGTCAACGTCGCGGCCGCCGTGACACCCGACGGGAACGCGGAGACGCTGCCGCTCAATCTCTGGGAGAACGCGATCCGCGTCAATCTCACCGGCGCGTTCATCATGTGCAAATACGCCACGCCTGAAATGCGCAAGGCAGGCGGCGGCGTGATCATCAACATCGCCTCGCAACTGGGGCATCTTTCGGTTGCGGGCCGCTCGCCCTATTGCACGACGAAGGCGGCGCTCATCAAGTACACGGAAGTTCTTGCGATGGATTACGCGCGCGACAATATTCGCGCCAACACGATTTCGCCCGGCTTCATCCTGACGGAACGCTCGAGCAAGCGAAGTGGCGGCAAGGAGAACGCCTCCCGCATACAGGGGCCCAAGCACCTGCTTAACCGCCCCGGCTCGGTCGACGATATCGCGGCAGGCGCGGCATATCTTGCGTCCGACGACGCGTCCTTCGTCACAGGAACTGATCTGCTGATCGACGGCGGCTATGTCATCTTCAAGGGCGTCATCGGACCGGACGGCAAACCCACGATGTAGGCGAAGGCTACTTGGCGCCCTGCCCCTGCATGTAGATTTCCGTGATCTTGTCCACGGCGCCTTTCGGCGAAGCGCAATTCAGCCGCGCCTGCTTGCACTCCGCCTTGTAGGCCTAATCCGCAAACGTTGCGGACATCGCCTTGCGCAAAATGGCCAGCTTGCCCGGGTCGACCCCGGGCGGCGCGATCGTCGGGCGACCCATGTCGAGCCCTGCCTGGGCGATCTCCATGATCGCCTTCTTCTCGGGGTCCATCAGGAGATCGACCACGTGCAGGGCACCGATCTCGGTCGCGCGAAACGCACCGTAATAGACGAGCGGCCGGATCTTCTTTTCAGTCACCCAGTGCGGGAATTCCGAATTCAGACTTGACCAGAACGGAGACGCGTTGCCGTCGTTCTCACCGCGCTCCATCGCGAGAAAACTTTCAGTTTGCGATTTATAACCGGGAATGATCTTCACCTTGAAGTCGAACAGGGAAGACCAGAACACGCGCGAAGAGCGCGGGCGTCGAGCCGGCGCCCGTCGCAGACAAGACCAGTTCCCGCGACTTCGCCTCCTCCAGCGTCTTCACCGGCACTGTGTGGAAGACAATCAGCAACGCATTTTCCTTGCTGGGCGACCCAAGCCAGTTGAACTTTGCTTGCCTATCCGGTTGTTACCCACACCTACTAAATGTGGGATGCACCCATTCCCCGGAGTACAGCCAGTCAAAGGTCGGCGCGGCTGCGCCTCCCGCCTTCTCTGGCCTGGCTCATCAGGTCCAGCTCATCGCCAACCAGGTGATCGTGAAAGAACTCGAAGACGGCGGCTTGATCGTTGCCGACAAAGTTGCTCACCCGAACCAGATTCTGCCGATTTTAGGCTTGCGAAGCCACACGCAGCGCAAAGCCTCACAGACAGGCGCTTGCGGCGCATAGCTGTACAAAACAACGTGCTATCCACTTAGCTCCACAGCACCTTGCTATGAGACACTATCGGAGCATTGTCGGGCTTTGAATGATTTTTTACAGCGAAGCGTTTTAATCGGCCGTGCAAGGCTCTTACCGTGCCATTTTTATACCAGATGTTGACGAACTCAAGAGTGCCGAGTTCTCCCTTGTTTTTGGGTAGCTGCGGCTTGCCGCTCGTGATCCTCGATCCACTTTTCGGTGAGTTGGTCTAGCTCATCGAGTTGTTCCTGTGAATAGGTGGGCGGGGCGAATTCCATCTCGAGCCATCCGATCAGATGATCTTCGGTCATCTCGATAGGAAAGTCCGGGTAGTGGGCGTGAATGCGCTGTACCGACTCGGTGATTGAAAGTCTTTTCCCATCTTCCCAAATGATCTTGCGATTCTTGGCGTCGACATCGGCTTTTTCTAGCAACCCCCAAACAACATTGAGCACGTCGCTGGAGAGTTCCCTTTCGGGAGAGTGCATCGAGTCGATAAAACCCTCGACGAAGGGATTGTCCTCGAAGGGATGCTTGTCTTGCTGGCGTTTGCCCATGAGGTGAGCATAGCATTGCGGGGTCAAGGTCTGCGCGCCAGTTTCATCTTGAGGCGACTGTGCTCAATGCTCAAGTCGATCCATTTTGCGCTCAAGGCTTTGAAGCGCTTGTAGTTGCCGATCTGGCGGCGTACCTCGCGCAGGCACTCGCGTGCGATGTAGTCGGTTCGGCTCTTCATATCCCGCGTATAGCTCAGCTGGTAGTAGGCCCCGCTTTGGCTCTGGGGGTCCTTGTACTGGCGGGTTAGCGACCCGGGCCGCATTTCATCGATTGCGGCCAGTTCTGCCTTGATCCTGTCAATGCGTCTCCCGATCTCATCGAGGCGTTTTTT
>JBCKLP010000174.1:0-5366 GCA_038903735.1 Burkholderiales bacterium
CCGCCCAGGGCTACCCCAACCGGCCGATCCGGCTGGTGGTCCCGTTCGCCGTCGGTGGCACGAACGATTTGGTCGGGCGGCTTCTCGCCGCCGAGCTCAGCACGCGCCTCGGGCAGCCGATGGTGATCGACAACCGCCCCGGTGCAGGCTCGCAGATCGGACTTGAATTCGCCGCGCGCGCGGTGCCCGACGGCTACACGCTGGTCCTCGGCGGCGCGAGCAGCCTGGCGGTGCTGCCGGCGATCAAGAAGAAGATGCCCTACGACTCGAACAAGGATTTCACCCCGATCGCGATCGTGTTCAACACGTCGCTGTCGTACACAGTGAACGCGAAGGTGCCGGTGAATTCGCTCAAGGAATTCATAGCGTATGCAAAGTCCAAGCCCGGAGCAGTGCGCTACGGTTCGGCGGGCGTGGGTTCAACGCTTCACCTGGGTGTCGAGCACTTGCAGGCGATAAGCGGCACGGACATGGTGCACGTTCCCTACAAGGGCGGCGCACCGATGATGACCGACGTGGTCGCCGGGGTGATCGAACTGGTGCTGACGTCGGCGGAGTTTGCCAAGCGCTGGGCCGACACCGGCCAGCTCCGCGTGCTGGCGCAGGCCGACCCCCGGCGCCATTCGCTGCTGCCAAACGTGCCGACCACCACCGAAGCCGGGTTCCCCGAACTGCAAATGCTCTCCTGGATCGGATTATTCGGTCCGGCCGGATTGCCAAGGAACGTCGTCGACCGGATCGCCAAAGAGCTGCCCTCGCTGCTCAAGGAGCCGGCGGTGATCGAGCGCCTGATCCTTTTCGGGGGCTATGCGCGCCTGGTGGCGGCTGCCGATGTCCCGCGCGTCATCAGCGAGGATACCGCGCACTGGACCAAGATCGTTCGCGACTCGAAGATTCCGCTTCAGGACTGAGAGTCTGTGAAAAAAATCGAAATTTGCGGATAGCTGATGATTCCCGGGCAATCGACCGAGTTACCCACCTTCCCGAGCCTCCAGAACGGCTCAGGTTCGATTATTTTCGGTCACCCAAGAGTTAAGCGACCCCGGCAATTCGTCGCGATTTGGTTCGGCCTATTTTTTCACAGCCTCTGAGAGTCCCGGCCACCGCGATGGTGGAAGCAGGCTTGCCGGATCCGCGGGGGCGGGCATCGGTGGTCCGAAAACGACGCGGCGCAGCGAATGTGTTTCAGTTATGACCGCATTCAGACTGTGTCGCCGCGCCAGTGCTTTATATTAAGGAGAGCTTCATGCAGCAAGATTGGCACGAATTAAAAGTAGACGTTCCCGAAGCGCATTACGACCGGCTCGCCTCGCCAGTTGCCACGGTAGCCATGATCACCACGGTCGATACGCAGGGTCGGGTCAACGCCGCTTCGTTCGCCACCTGCCTGCGCAACAACCACATTCCGTGCTGCTACGAATTTTCAGTGGACATGCACAAGGACACCGCGGCAAACGTACTCGCCACCGGCGAGTTCGTCGTCAACATACCCCCCTTTGAGCGCGAGGTTCTGGAAAAAGTGTGCGTTGTGGGTCTGCCATTTGCGCCGGGCGTGAACGAACTTGAAAAGGCCGGGCTCACTGCCATTGCGTCGAAGGCAGTGAAGCCGCCGCGCATCGCAGAGTGTCGCAGTCACTTTGAGTGCAAGGTCGAATGGACCAAACAATGGCTCGAAACCCGCCTCACGGTGGTGGGCCGCGTGGTGGCCGCCTCAGTAAACCGCGATTGCATTGACTCCGAGGGCTATGTAATACACGACAAGCTGAAGCCAGCGCACTTTTGCGGCCACGCGTACCAGCGGGACGCCATTTCCAAATTCGTCGCTTCCTATGACGTGATGGAAGTCGGGATGGTTTACGACGGCCCGGAGGCCCGCGTGCCCCGGCCGGTGGGTGGGCCGCCGCTCAAGCGCGGTTAGCTTCGGGGCAGGCTGCGCGGTTACCAGGCGCCGGTGCTTTGGCACAAAATTGGCATTCGTGGCTGGCTGCGAATGCCCGTTCTACTCAGCAGTAATTCCGAGCGACTTTATGAGACCACCCCATGTGTCGATTTCCTTTTGTATGAAGCGCGCAAATTCATCCGGGCTGGAGGTTGCCTGGACATAATTGATTTGCGTGTATAGCTTCAGGACCTCTGGAGATGCGACCCCCTTGGCAATCTCTCGATTCAAGCGGTCGATTATGGCTCTTGGCGTCGCGGCGGGCACCACCACCGCGATCCAGCTTGGAACGATCATGTCAGCCATGCCCACTTCGGTGAACGTCGGGACCTGAGGAAGCACCGGAATACTTGTCGCCGTTGCCGCCGCCAGGGCGCGTAATTTTCCCGTCTTTACCTGGGCTACCAGTTGATCCACCACGGGGAAAAACACCATATCTATCCGACCGGCGAGGAACTCCGGAATGAACTGGCCGGCTCCCTTGTAGGGAATATGGACAGCACTCGTTTGAGTGGAGTGGAGAAAGCGCTCCATGGCAAGATGAAACGGCGTACCAATTCCGGACGACCCGTAATTCATCTTGCCGGGATTAGCCTTCAGAAACTCTACGAGCTCCTTTACCGTCCTTGCGGGGACGGACTCGTGAACGAAAAGTGCCACAAACGACTTGGCCATCAGGCTGACCGGTGCAAAATCCCGTTGCGGATCGTAAGGCAGTTTCGGATAAACCATCTTATGAAACACCATCGCTCCCCCGTTTGTGGTCAGCAGCGTGTATCCGTCGGCGGGCGATTTTGCGACTGCGTCGGTACCGGAGATCCCTCCGGCGCCTGGTCTGTTGTCAACAATTACGGGCTGGCCGAGGCTGGTGACAAGTTGGTGGGCGACCGCGCGGGTGACAAGGTCATTCGGACCGCCCACCGCCAGAGGCACGATCCAGCGTATCGGTTTACTCGGATAGGACTGCGCAAGCGCGCCCGCACTGGCGGTAAATAGTGTAGCGGCGAGGGCCACCTGCAAGATCCGCCATCCGGAGAAGCCATCGATGATCTGCGTGATGTCATAATCGGGAGGGGTTTCAGGAATGATCTGGCCCATTTCTCTCGCTCCGGGGTGACTGCACTTGGAACTGGAACCGCTCTCCACCTACCTTTGCTTCACACAAAATGTTCCTCGCGACGCGCGCGCATGATTTGATTCAGATCAAATAAACCACCGCACATGGCACACGTACGCAGCTCGCAGATTGCTCTCTTTGCACACAGCTCGCAAGCATCATCGTCTCACAGCATCATCGTCTCACCGGATAAGCACGGTTCATTCTTCCATGGAATCCATTTGATCAATCGGCTTTTGCGCCCGAGAGCTTCACCATCAATCCGCGCGAATCAAGTTCGCGCCGGATCTGCGCGGCGAATTCATCGGGACCCAGGCCGCTGGGCTCATAGGAGCGCGCGAGCAACTCTTTGTCGCGAAACGCGGGGTCTGCGACCAGCTTCGATACATCGGCATGGATGCGCTCAATCACCGGGCGGGGCGTGCCCGCCGGCGCGAGCAGGCCATACCATACGCTGTACTCCACCTCGGGCATGCCCAGTTCCACGAAGGTGGGCACATCGGGCAACAACGGGGAGCGCTTGCCGCCGCCATAGGCCAGCGCGCGCAGCTTGCCCAATTTGATATGCGGCAGCATCGAGAACACGCCGCTCCAGGCAAGCTGTATTTCACCGCCCAGGATCGCCGCGGTGAGTTGCGGTGCGCCCATGTAGGGCACATGCAGCAGACTCACACCGGCCCGGTGGTTGAGCATCTCGGTGAGCAGATGACTGCCGCTGCCGGTGACTAGCGTCCCATAGGTGTATTTGCCGGGCTGCGCTTTGGCAAGCGCCATCAATTCGCGGATGCTGCCTGCCGGCAGCGAGGGATGCGCCACCATCACGCTGGCAAACGAGGCGAGCAAGGTTACCGGTGCGAAATCCTTGATCGGATCGTAGGACACTTTCTGCATATGCGGCGCCACCGTGAAGCCGAGGTCGATGCCGAATAGCAGCGTATGCCCGTCAGGTGCCGAGCGCGCGACCGCTTCGCCGCCAATGACGGTGTTGCCGCCGGCGCGGTTGTCCACCACTACCGGCTGGCCCCATTGCGCCTGCAGGCGCTGCCCCATGGCGCGTGCCACCAGGTCGCTGCCGCTGCCAGGGGGCATGGGCACGACGATGCGCACTGGCCTTCGAGGGCCAGACCTGCGCGGCCGCGGGCGATGCGGGCAGCAGTCCCAGGGCCAGGCAAGTAAGGGTGATCGCGGCGAGAAGCGGCGCAGGGACGAAATCATCGCGGGCATCGCGGCGGTAAAGACGATCCCATGCGAAAACGCTCATGCTCACTCCTGTTTTACGCCCAGGCTCTTCAACACCGGGCCCCAGTATTTGAGTTCGCGATCAACGATCTGTACCAGTTGCTCGGGGCTGCTGGTCAGCGGCACGAAGGCATTGTCGGCGAAAGGCTTCTTCACGCTGGGCGCGAACACCGCCCTGGAGATCTCGCGATTGAGCCGGTCGACGATGGGCCGCGGCGTGCCCGCGGGCGCCACCACGGCAATCCAGTCGGGGAAGCTGAATTCGCTTACGCCGGATTCGGCCATGGTGGGCACCTCGGGCATGCCGGGAAAGCGTTCCGCGGTCGCCATCGCCAGCGCGCGCAGCTTGCCGGCCTTCACCTGCGCGGTGAGCTGCGCTACCGGCGGAAAGAACAACACCTCGATGCGCCCGGCAATCAGTTCAGGGATGAACTGCGCCGCGCCCTTGAAGGGTATGTGTTCCATTTTGGTGTCGGTGCGGCGCTGGAAGAATTCCGTGGCGAGGTGAAAACGCCCGCCCACGCCGGAGGTGCCGTAGTTCAGCTTGCCCGGATTGGCCCGGGCGAAGTCCACCAGTTCCTGCACCGTCTTCGCCGGCACTGAGGCGTGGATGAATAATCCCATCACGCTGTTGGCGACAATGCCGATATAGGAGAAATCGCGCTGCGAGTCATACGGCAGCTTGGCGTAGGTGAGCTTCTGAAACACCAAGAGCGCCGCGGGCGCGGTGAGCAGGGTATAGCCGTCGGGCGCGGACTTTGCCACGGCTTCCGCACCGACGATATAGGCGGCGCCGACGCGGTTCTCGATGATCACCGGCTGGCCCATGGCGGCGGCCAGCTCGACGGCGACGGCACGCGTCATGATGTCGTTGGGCCCGCCGGCCGCGATCGGCACCACCCATTTCAGCGGTTTGGCCGGGTATTGCGCCAGGGCGCTGCTGGCCAGGGCCAGCAGGGCGGCAGCCGTCAACAGGCGGTTTCCGATGCGATTCATAAGGTCTCCGCTGCTGTGAAATCCGGAGAGCAATGTAATCGATTGGCACCGATCTTTCAAGGCGAGCAGCGCTAA
>JBCKLP010000175.1:0-5336 GCA_038903735.1 Burkholderiales bacterium
CAGTCCTCCCGGGAACAGAAGCTGGGATCAGCGCGGATCATGGCATGGTTTTTTCGCGTATCGCCTGCGCGCTTGCGGTGAGATCGAGGGGCTCGCCATAGGGTTGCGACACATGCCATGGCGTGGGTGTGTAGATCTCCACGCGATTGCCCTCGGGATCGAGAAAAATAAATGCTCCAGGCGTTGCCGTGACTGCGCGGCGCCAGTTCATCCACCTGCTGATCGACTAGGCGCGAGTAAAAGCGGCGCAGATCCTCAAGGTCACCGACTTCGAAGGACACCTGCTGCACCGTGGAGGGCGAATCAGCGGCGCGCCCCTGGGCCAGCACCAATTGGTGATGCTCTTTGGGATTGCGGCTCAAAAACGCCACCGGGTCACCGCGGTAGTTGCTGCCCCTGTCGGTCACCAGCAAGCCCATTACGCCGGCATAGAAACCGCTCATGCGCTCCAGGTCGCAGACAAACATGCCCATATGCGTCAACTGGGCATCCGGCGGCGCGCCTTCCATGTTAAAAATGCTCATCACTGGGTCCGCAGATTGAGACGCCTGATTTGCGCTTCGTACTTCACCCGCGAGTCCTTGAGCAACTGCGGAAACTGGTCCGGCCCCATATTGAGCACTTCCAGTCCTGCGTTGACGAGGTACTTCGCCCGGAACTCAGGGCTCGCCACCACGCGCCCCGCATCGGCGGCTATTTTCTCGATGATGGCGCGCGGTGTCGCGGCGGGCAGCGTCCAGCCGAACCAGGAGCGCGTCGAAAAACCAGCGACCCCGGCCTCCGCCACCGTGGGAACATCGGGCAGTTCTGCGAGCCGCCGCGTGCCCGTATAGGCGAGCACCCGCAAGCGGCCCTGCTTGATGAGCGGCTGCGAAGGTGTAAGACCGGCAATGGCAAACTGGATGTCCCCCGCCACCACCGCGCGCAATACATCGGCCCCGCCTTTGTAGGGCACATGCGTGAGCTTGATCCCAGCCAGCGCGCTGAATTCCTCGGTGTTCAGATGTACGGTGCTGCCCACGCCGAAACTGCCGTAATTGATTGAACCCGGCTGTGCACGTGCCGCGCTAATCAGGTCCTGCAGGTTCTTTGCGGGAAAGTTGGCGGCGACCACGATGACATGCGAGGCCTGCACCAGGGCTACGGCCGGTGCAAAATCGACCACCGGATCGTAGGGCAGCTTTTCTATCAAGAGCGGACTGATTACCAACGGCACGTCATCGGACATGAGGATGGTGTGACCATCAGGCGCGGCCTTGGCAACCGCGTCGGCAGCAGACACGCCACCCGCGCCGGGACGGTTCTCGGTCACCACCGACTGCCCCCAGATACGCGTGAGTTCCTGGCCGATGCCGCGGGCGATCAGATCCTGCACGCCACCCGGGGGCACCGGAATCACGATGCGCACCGGTTTCGCCGGATAAGCCGCGACGCCACCCTGGGCCAAGGCGTTGCCGCCGGGCAACGCGAGTGCCAGCAACAGCGTCGCCGGCATAGCAAATTTCCACGGCTGTTTCAAATCCGTCTTCATCCTATTTCTCCGCGCCCCACAAACGTGCCGAGGCAATGCGTGCGCCGTCCCCCAAAGCCTGCAATTTGGCCCACGCCACGGTGCTCGGTATTTCAGTATTGCCCGCCACCGAGGCAAAGCCGCAATCATTGCCGACCAGAATATTCTCCCGGCCCGCCGTGCCCGCCCAGCGTTCGATATGGTCGGCCACCGCTTCCGGGTGCTCGATCATCGCATTGGAATGCGTCACCATACCCGGAATCAGAATCTTGCCCTGGGGCAGCTTTACTCTTCCCGGCACTTTCCATTCGAACTCATGGCGCGGGTTGGCAGCCTCGAAGGAATAGGAACCCGCGTTAATCTTGAAAAAAATATCAATCACGTTCTCCAGTTGCAAATCGCTCACGCGCGGCCCGAAATTGACGCCGTAGCAGGTATGGAAACGGATGCGCTCCTCGGGCAGTCCGCGCAGCGCATGGTTCAGCAGCTCGACCTGGCCCTCGGCCCACTTGCGGTAATCGGCCAGGCTCATGCCTTTTTTGGCATCCCAGGAACTCACCAGGTGCGGAAAATCGATCTGCACCAGCAGCCCCGCGTCGATGATGGCCTGGTATTCCACCCGCACCGCTTCCGCGTAGGCCTGCTGGTACTCTTCAGCGGAGCGGTAATACTCATTGGGCACCATGGTAAAGGGCGACGAAGAAGGCACGAACCCCTCGTCCACGCCGGCGGCCGCCATGCCGACCTTGAGATTGGCGACATCGCGCGCGATTTTCTCCTGCCCGATATAGTTTATCGGCCCGGTGCAGACCAGGGGCGCGAGGCGTATCGCCTTCTCGAAGGGATTGTGCTCCAGCACATGCTTGTAGAAATCGGGAAACATTTCCGCGTCGCGGCCGGTGGTACCGATCGGGCCGGTGGGCACCGGAATGCCCCCTGGCGGAATGCGCTTCTCAAAACCGGAAAGGCGCTCGCCGATGTAGCCGAGGAAACTGGGCTTGCTGCATTCACCGTCATTGACCACGTCGATGCCGCATTCCTTCTGCCGGCGCACGCTCTGGGCGACACAGCGGGTCAGCGCCGCCTCGAAGGCATTCTCGTCTATCGCCACGCCCGCTTCGCGCGCGCGCATGAATTCGAATATTTCCGGGGGCCGCGGCAGGCTGCCGGTATGGGTGGTGCGGATACGGTCGGTGCTGCGCTTCATGGGTTGTTATCTCCAATTCTTGCCCGTCTTTAAAATATACCAATACTGAATATTTTTTAGCGGTTTATACATGCCAATAATAGATTCTAATTTTTCTATTAACAACATTTCATCGAAACACGCGGCAGGCAGCTCGAATCGCCGCAGCCCCGCCGCTTTCCGCCCACAGCAGAAAAAGCGGACAATTCATGTGCTACGAAACCGGACAATTCTAAACGCTCGCGACAGGCGGGCAGGGTTTGGAGAACGGCTGGCTGCACCGGGCCCATCTCCTGCCGGGGCCGGTGCAAACCCCATCGGCGCGCCTACAGGTCCAACACTAATTCCGTGGATTGGGAACCCGAGCAGCAGATCATCATGGTCTTGCCGGCCATACGTTCCGCATCGGTGAGTATCATGTCGCGGTGATCGGGCGTACCGCTGATCACCTTGGTTTCGCAGCTTCCGCAGACGCCTTCCATGCAGGAATAAGGCACGTCCTCCCCGGCGTCGAGCAGGGCATCCAGGATGGTCTTGCCCTCGGGCACGAACACGCTCTTGCCCGAACGCGACAGCTTCACCGTAAATCCGCCGCCGGTCGCCGCCTCGTCGCGAGCGGAGAAATATTCCACGTGCACGGTTTCGGGCGCACGCCCCTCGCAGGCGGCCTCGAAGGCGGCCAGCATGGGCAGCGGGCCGCAGCAATACAGATGGGTGTCGGGCGCCGTCGCCGCCACGATCGCCTTCAAATCGAGCATCTTGCCGCCGGGCACCTGGTCGTAGTTGAGCAGTACTTTCCGGCCGCTGCGCTGCCCGATCGCTTCGATCGGCTCGCGGTAGGCCGCGTGCTGCGGCGTGCGCGAGGAATACAGCAATTCCCATGACGCCTTGATTTCCGCGAGACGCTGCATCATGCAGTACATGGGCGTAATGCCAATGCCGCCGGCGACGAACACGCTGTGGGGCGCGCTCTCGTTCAAGGGAAAATTGTTGCGCGGCACGCTGATAGTGATGTTAGCGCCGACTTTCAGCGTGTCATGCATGGCACGCGAGCCGCCGCGGCTGACCGCATCGCGGTTGACCGCCACTTCGTAGCGCGTGGTGTCGCCCTGCGGGTTCACCAGTGAATAGCTGCGCACCATGCCGTTGGCAAGGTAAAGATCGATATGCGCGCCGGCCGTGAATTCCGGCAGGCTGCCGCCGCCATAAGGGCGCAGCTCGAAACTATGTATGCCCTCGGCCTGCCAGCTTATGGATTGCAGTCGCGTCTCAATCTTCTGAATGGGATTGACTGCGGGTTCTGTCATTTGATATCTGCTGTCACGCGGGTTGCGCGCTCTCTCTGTAAAAATTGCCGGCATCCACCTTGTTGACGGCTTTGGCAGGATCAAAGGTAACACCGATCGGGTCGCCACCTTCCCGCACAATCGCAATCTGGCGCTTCAGAAGCCGGCGCAGCATCACCACGCCCTGGTCGCTGGTGGCAAGGTTCTCCTCGGAGTGAAAGCTGATCGGGCCCTGACCCACCTGCGCCTCCCAGTCGCCGGGAAACTGCTGGTGCTCTTGTTCCGTCATCTGCGACCAGGGTGCGCGCGTGGAAACCCTGCCCGCCCAGTCCTCCGGCACACGCATGGCATGGAACAGGCGGAAATGCGTGTCATCCACCGGCACCACCCAGCCGATGGATTTCGTCGGACCACCCAGCAGGCGCACATCCGGCACGATGCGCACATGCGGAAACAGCGCCAGGGTAACGCGATCCATCTCGCGGCCGTCATCGAGCTTGCGGTAGGCGGTATAGCGCATGCCCAGCGTGTGATAGTCCCAGCTCACCTCGGGCATGATGCCCATCTCGGGTACAAACTGGACGCCAGAGAAACTCGTATGCAGGATGGGAATGTGGAATGGGTCCATGATGTTTTCCCAGTCCTGCAGCCAGTTGCAGGGAACGATTTCCACGGTATCGTCGCCGCCCGCGCCGAAACTCGAGCCCACCGATACAATCTTCTCGCCCTGCGGAACATTCTCGAACACATCCCAGCGCTGGATCTGCGGCTGCTTTTCCGGCGGCCCCAGGTAGGCCCACACCAGGCCATAGAGATCCTGCACCGGATACCAGGGCTGGCGCACCCTGTCCTTGTGCAGACCGCCCTGCGGCTCGCAGGGTTGATCAAGGCAGCGTCCCTGCACGTCGAACTGCCAGCCGTGATAACAGCAGCGGATACCGTGATCGTCCACCTTGCCGTAATACAGCGTGGTGCCGCGATGCGCGCAGCGCGGATACAGAAGACCCGGCCTGCCCTTGCCGTCGCGAAACAGGATGAGATCTTCGCCAAGGATGCGCACATTCTGCGGGCGCGCCACCACCTTGGCCGACACGGCAATCGGATGCCAGTAGCGGCGCATGAATTCCCCGCAGGGCGTCCCTGGCCCGACCTCGGTCATCTCCGCGTCCCAGTTCAAGGGGCCGCGCCCGTAGTTGTTGCCATCCGGATTTTTCCTGCTCACTGCCTGGTCCATGATTGCAGTTCCGCATTAAGTGGGGGCCTATTTTAAAGCGGGCGGGAATTTGGCGTCGGCTCCGATAGGGAGATGCTTCAATTTTCGCGTAGCGCCCCGGCGCTGTTAAGCTGCGGAAGT
>JBCKLP010000176.1:0-5276 GCA_038903735.1 Burkholderiales bacterium
ACCTGCCAATGGACGCCCTTGGCAGGGCCGACGCGGCGTAGCCGCTTCTCATCCTGCAGCTTTTGCAGCTTGCGCTCAATGGAGCGGGTGGTCACGCCGATTTGTGCAGACAGCTCTGGAATGGTGAGTTGAGGGTTCTGGCGTACGGTCTGCAGAATTTTCCCCGACGTATTCCCCGACGTATTCCCCGACGTTTCCCCCAAGCCGCTGCCCCGCGCGGGCGGGGGCACACTGACGGGCAGGGCAAAGGTCATGGTGACAAAGCCGGCATCCACCTTCAGGGCGGGTACCGGCAACCCGGCCTCCTGCATCAGTCGGGCAATTTTGAGCGTGCCCCGGCCCCAGTTTTCGATGTGGCCGCGCCGATAAAACACGCTGGCGATCAGCGGGTTCCAGGGCCTGGACTCATGCGCGCGGAAGAGCATTTCCGGCGTTAGCCCAAAGTGCAGCCCAAAGTGCAGTTCGTCGGCGGAGATGATTTCAAGCCGCTCGTCAAACAGGGCCACGCCCACGGCGCCACCGGCCTCGGCATAGTCGCGGTGGACAAAGGCGTTGGCCAGGGCCTCACGCACCGCTTCCACGGGCAGACTGGGGGTGTCCACGCGGTTGCCACTGGCCGGGCACGGTGCTGCGTTTCTCCCATGCGACATGGGTGGCCTTCGCAATGTCGGGGCGAAAGCGTTCGAGCGCAGCCAGCCAGATCGATGCCTTGAGCACGAACATGCCGGCGTTCCAGTAGTAGCCACCTTCAACCAGATAGCGTTGGGCGGTGGCGGCATCGGGCTTTTCGACGAAGCGCTCGACGATGAATGTCGACAGTGCCACAGCCCCAGACCACTGCGAATTGAATTTGCCGGAGCGCTCTACCACGTCACATCCAGAGGAGATGGACGGGAGGATATTTTTTTGGATGACGGCGACCGGGAGCTTTTCCTCGATGTGCTGGCGGCGGTGAATGAGTGTTTCAACTGGACGGTGCATGGTTACTGCCTGATGGGAAACCACTACCATCTGCTGCTGGAGACTCCCGATGGCAACTTGTCAAAAGGTATGCGCCAGATGAACGGCGTGTATACCCAACGCTTCAACCGCAAGCACAAGCGGGTCGGGCACGTTTTTCAGGGACGCTACAAAGCCATCATCGTACAAAAGGAAACCTACCTGCTGGAACTTGCTCGTTACATTGTCCTGAACCCGGTGAGGGCGCGCATGGTGCGTAGCGCGAAAGACTGGCCATGGAGCAGCTACCGGGCGAGCGCAGGGCTGGCAGACCGCCCGTCGTGGCTGGCGACCGATTGGATATTGTCGGCCTTCTCCGCCAAACGGGCTGAAGCAATTGAGCGTTATCGGACATTCGTTGCGGACGGGAAAAATCAGCCCACTCTGTGGGAGCAACTCAAAAATCAAATCTATCTCGGCACAGACGCTTTCGTCCAAAAGATGCTGTCCAAGAAGCCGGCCAACGAGGATTTAAGCGAAGTCCCGTTGGGACAGAGACGGGCAATGGCGAAACCGTTGGAACATTACGTGGCGCGCGGTGGCGATAGAGACGAAGCGATTGCCTTAGCCTATGGTAGCGGCGGGTACGGTATGAAAGAGATCGGCGAACACTTTGGACTGCATTATTCGAGGGTGAGTCGAATTGTCAGCGGGCAGCGTAAGGCAAAAGGCAAGACCTGACCCAGTCCATTCAAAACAACTCGCTATGCGAGCCGGTTCGAATCAACGTCAGCGTGCCTGTTTTTACATCGCCACTCTTGTCGTAAATGAGTAGCCAATCTGGCTCGACGTGGCATTCTCTAGAGCCCTCGTACTCGCCAGAAAGTCTGTGGTCACGGTGTTTTTTGTCAAGCGGACGGTCGTTCATCAACTCTTTCACAACCGCACGCATATCTTCCCAGCCATAGCGCCCAGAACGTTTGATTCGCTTTTTATCGGTCTTGAACTGACTCGTCTCTTTGAGTGCTCGTGACATTTATGCCCTTCAAGTCAAAGATCTTCTAACGTTGTATCCGTTACGCGCCCTGCCTTGGCGGCCTTAATGGCGGCCAGCGTTTTGGCGTTTGGACGCGGAACAGCAATGGGCAAGCCCCCGCTCTCCACTACGCTTCGCAAGAACAAACGAATGGCAGTGCTCAAGTCCAGTCCGGCTGCCTTGAGCACGGCTGCAGCATCACGTTTCAGTTCTGGCTCCACTCGGGAGCGCACATCAGTTGTCATCATGGTTAACTCCTTAAAATTATTCAAACGCAGCTACATTGTAGCGCTCACAGCAAAAAATGCAATCCGCAGGTGATCGTCGGGAAGACATTTTCTTGAGCGTCGATCACCGCAGAGATTGGCCGATCCCCGAAAACGCGGGGCCGATGTTTTTCTATTACAACGGGGTGAGCGCCGGCAAGATTATTCCCAAGTACAAGATTCGTCTGATCAAGATGAAATACATCGACCCGGAAGGGCCAAGCGCCATGACTGGATTGCTTATTCGGCGGAGTGGACGCCGGACAGCCGGACTTATGTGGGGCAATTTGTGAAGAAGTTTTACCTGGATGAGTTGCCCCAGTTTTATAGCGTGCTAATAGGGGATATGAGTATCGTCGGCCCGCGTCCGCTGTCGGTTTTGCATTACGAACGTGATCGCGCTCAAGGGAATGTCACGCGGTTTCTGTTGCGCGGTGGTTTGTTGGGGTTGGGGCATGTGAACAAGGGCACGCCGGAGATGGGTAACCCGATTTATGAGTACGAGTATGTTGATCACGTGCCTATCCGGTTGACGCATTGACTGGCTGTCTGGCGCCCTGAGTCTGTACCAAACCAATGAATTTAGCGATCAGGTTGGCTTATCGCCAAGTCTTCCATCCAGAAACCGACCCCATTTATTAGGCAAATGCGTCAACCGGATAGGCACGGTTGATCAGTACCTGAAGCGTTCTTCGTTCGGCTTGCTGATGCTGGATTTGTGGATTATCTGGCGCGGGGTGATGGTGATTGTGAGGGGCGGAGGGCATTAGAAACTGGTGAGTGGGTGGTCATTGCGAGGTACGCAGTGCCGTGGCGATCCAGAGAATATTAAAGCAGGCTTGAGGATTCAGGGTTGGGGAGTGGATTGCCGAGGGAACAATGCCGAGGGAACAATGTTTGACATATACGGCTAATTGCCGTACATTTTACAAAGGAGGACGAATTCATGCCGTCAGCAACCCAAACATCAAGACTTGAAGCACGCATCAGTACAGATTTGCACGCATTGCTTAAGCGCGCAGCCGAAATTCAAGGTCGCACCATGACTGATTTTGTGATCGCTGCGGTTCAGTCAGCCGCCCAGCGTGCCGTTGAACAATCGGAAGTCATTCGATTGTCTTTGGCAGATCAGGAAACCTTTGCAAGCGCCTTGATTTCGCCGCCGCCAGCCGTTCCCGCTTTGGAGCGTGCTTTTGCGCGTCGCCGCAAATTGGTTCGTGCTGAGTGAGTCAGCCGCCCTTTGTAATCAGGGCGATTGATTCTGATTGTGATCGCTCGTCATTCAGTTGCGGTGTCGAGGTACTTGATCGTTATTTCCAGCAGCAGGTCACGCAGGATATTCGGCGCAGGGTAACCGCCTGTTTTGTGGCAATTGCCGATGATCAACGCATCGCAGGTTATTACACACTGGCATCGGCAAGTCTGTTGCTGAACGAACTCCCTCCAAGTTTCAGTAAAAGACTGCCACGCTATCCGTCTGTCCCGACTGTACGCATGGGACGGTTGGCCGTTGGCAAAGAATACAAAGGTCAAGGACTCGGGGGAGCGCTTCTGGCAGATGCGCTCGATAGAGCCAATCGTTCAGAGGTGGCGGCCTATGCGTTGTTAGTCGATGCCAAAGATGATCAGGCCGCATCCTTTTATCGCCACCATGGATTTACTGCGCTGCCCGTTGCACAGATGACCTTGTTTCTGCCGTTCTCTACGCTTAAGTCGGTCAATGTATGCAGCAATTAGGGTCAGGTCTTGCCTTTTGCCTTTACCTCAGCGGCGGTGCAGATCAGAGATTTATCTGACGAATTCGTTGCGCAAGGGCATGTTGTCGTTGCCGTGACAATAGCCTGCAGCCACAGGTATTTAGCCACGTGGTTGTTGGTATCTAGCCCGTTCAAGTCGGTGCCGGAGCGCGTCTTGCGCGGGACTATCTTGTCGTGGATCAGTTGATGCAGGTGCATGTTATCCGGCTGCATAGCGGAGAAGCCCTGCATGAACTTGCGCCGGTAGATGGAAAAGAAGGTTTCGAACACCGGGTAGATCAAGAGCACGAGCGGAAACCACGGTGAAACCTGCGGGTTGCGCACGACCAGCAGCACGGAGAGTTCGGCCAGGATGAAGCCGAGCAGATAGGCGCAACCCGGACGGATGGTCGGCGAAGATTTAGTCCAGCAGCGCGGCTCCACGAATATCGCCCTTGATGAACTGCGGCCGCTTGCTGCAGAGCGTTTTCAAGTAACCGCGTTACTCAATTTCTGCCAAGGAATAGCTAGTGCTGAGTTAAATTCAGGGGCAAGGTACCCCGGTTTAATAAGTAGTTTGTGTGGAAATCACAGTGGCGGCAGGCTTACAACGTCCAAGGATTGAAGATTTGCGGATAGGGTGCGAAGTCTTGCACGTTGCGGGTGACGATGGTGAGACCATGGCATTGGGCGGTGGCTATTAGCAGCGCATCCATCACGGGCAGGGGTTGCCCGGCGAGTTCCGCGTGGGCGGCGATTGGTGCCCAGATATGGAGTGCGACGGCATCGAACGGCAGGATGCGCCCGGCAAGGCGCTGTTCCAGTTTACCAAGCCATGCGGTCAGTTTCTGACTGCGCCGCGGATCCGTGGTGCGCAGCTTGAGAATACCCTTTTCGATTTCTCCGAGGCTGATGACGCTGATGAACAGACTGGCTTCATCCTGCTCGTCCAGCCAGGTGATGACTTTCGCTGAGGGATTTTTTTTGGTGTATTCCGAGAGCGCGCAGGTATCCAGCAGCCAACTCATAGCTCGACGTCACGCCCGATGTCTCGGCTGCGGGAGAAATCCAGGTCTTCGCCCGCAAGGTCGGGGCGTAGCAGTGCGGTGGAAAGCTTGCCACGTTGACGGGTGATCCGGGCGTATTCTTCCGCCGAAATTACCACCGCCGTCGGCTTGCCATGCACCGTAACCGTCTGGGCATCGCCATTTGCGGCTCGTTTGATGAGCTGGCTTAAGTTGCTCTTTGCTGCTTGCAGTTGCCATTCACTATGCATGATAAACCCACTATATATTCTAG
>JBCKLP010000177.1:0-5274 GCA_038903735.1 Burkholderiales bacterium
TGGTGCCGGACCGTTTCAAATTCGGCTACGGCTTGACGCCGGAAATCGTCGCCCTGGCGAGCGAACGCTCACCGGACATGATCATCACCGTCGACAACGGCATCGCCAGTGTTGATGGCGTGGCCGCGGCCAATGCACTGGGCATTAGCGTGGTGATCACCGATCATCACCTGCCGGGTGCCGCGCTTCCCGCGGCGGCGGCCATTGTCAATCCCAATCAGCCGGGTTGCGGTTTCACCAGCAAGGCGATAGCCGGGGTCGGCGTGATGTTCTACGTCATGCTGGCACTGCGCGCTGAAATGCGCCGGCGTGGCGCCTTCGCGAACCAGCCGGAACCCGTGCTTGCCGAACTGCTTGATCTGGTGGCTCTGGGCACCGTGGCCGACGTGGTGCGCCTTGACCGCAATAACCGGATTCTGGTTTCCCAGGGATTGAAACGCATGCGTGCCGGACACCTGAATGTTGGCATGAAGGCCCTGTTCGCCGTGGCCGGACGCAGTTTTCATCGCGCCGGCACATTCGACCTGGGATTCGCCGTTGGCCCGCGACTCAATGCCGCCGGGCGTCTCGATGACATGAGCTTGGGCATCGAATGCCTGGCGACCGACGATGAAGCCCGGGCCCTCAATATTGCGCGTCGCCTTGACGAACTGAATCGCGCGCGCCGCGGCATCGAGGCCAGCATGAAGGAAGAGGCCGACGCCCTGATCGATGCCATCGATGTCGGCGACCACTATGCGCTGTCACTTTACAACCCGGCCTGGCACCAGGGTGTGGTGGGCATCGTCGCCGGCCGGCTGAAGGATCGCCACCACCGCCCGGTATTCGCGTTCGCCCCGGCCGATGGCGGACTGATTCGCGGCTCGGGCCGCGCAATACCGGGCCTGCACCTGCGCGACGCGCTGGATCTGGTGGACAAGCGCGCACCGGGCATGCTGCTCAGGTTCGGTGGGCACGCGGCAGCAGCAGGTGTCACCCTGCTGGAAGCGGATTTTGATCGCTTCGAGAGCACCCTGGAACAAGTGGTGCGCGAACTGCTTCTGCCGACTGACCTTGACCGGGTGGTGCAGACCGACGGCCCGTTGGAACCCTCCTACTTAAGCCTCAGCATCGCCAAAATGCTGGAGGAGCAGATCTGGGGCCAGGGATTTCCGCAGCCGGTATTTCGGGGCGAATTCACGGTTCGCAACCAGCGCATTGTCGGCGAGAAGCACCTGAAATTGCGCCTTGATTGCAACGGCAGGACGCTCGAAGCCATGCGCTTCAATTCCGCGGATCAACTGCCCGCCAGGGTCAACGCCGCGTATCGTGTGTCGGTGAATGAATACAAGGGACTGCAAAGCCTGCAACTGCTGATTGATGACTGGGAACCGGTAGAAGGGTGATTCATGGAACGCAAACGCATCAGCTCAAGCAAAATCCGCGCGATCGCTTATGACCCGCAATCGCAAACCCTGGAGGTGGAATTCAGCGACGGCAAGGTGCTGGCCTATCGCGGCGTGTCTCCCGAAGTTCATCGCGGCTTGATGGCCGCGCCCTCGCCAGTGGCCTACTGGGAAGACAAGATCGATGAGAGTTTTTCCTCCCAACGAATGCATTGAGGCAGGCCACAGCTTCGCTGAATCTGCAATCAGCCCGCGGCGGGCGCCTCGGCAATACCCGGCTCGGTTTGCCAGACATCGCCCACGGCGCGCTCCAGTGCGCGTATTTCCGGGCTTCCCTCACGCGACTTGAGATAGACAAGACTCAACATGGTGTCGGCCGATCCCTCGGGCCAGATCAGCATTTCTCCCGCCTTGACCGCGGCACGCGCCAGGTCTTCGCGCAAAAACGAAACACCGACACCTGAGGCGACCAGATCGCGTAACAAAGACTCCTGATCCGCGGTAACGACGCTGGCCGGCGCCAGGCCGCGTGCCCGCAACAGTTCATGCGCCATCTGGTTGATGCGACCCTTGGGTGGTGTCAGCGCCCAGGGTCGTGCTGCCAGATCCCGCCAGGTGTGAATCTGCCCCTCCCACTCACGTGGGATCACCACCACATAATGCTGCCATTCCAGCGGCAGCACCCGCAGCAGCGGATTTCTGGGCTCGCCAAGAACAAAAGCTGCATCCAGTTCACCTCCCAATACCATTTCGATGCCGATCCCGGAAATCGCCAGGGTCAATTCCACTTGTATCAGCTTGTAGCGCTCGCGCATTTCGGAGATCACGTCCCCCAGGCGCAAATGATGGGCGTCAAGAATGGTGCCGATATGCAGGCGCGCATCCAGCGTCCCGGATAAAGCGCGCGCATGGTCGCGCAAGTGCAATGACGCTGCCAGTACTTTCTTTGCGTCCTCGAGCAACAAGCTGCCCGCCCGGGTGAGCGTCACGCCACGTGAACGGCGCTGGAACAGGCTCACCCCAAGCTCGTCTTCCAGTGCGCGGATATGGCTGCTGATGGTGGGCTGCGATAGATGCAGCTTTACAGAGGCATGGGTGATGTGGCCTTCGGCAGCCACAGCGACGAAGCTTTTGAGTTGGGTCAGGTCCATGCGCTGATATCAAGTGTCCGCTTGTAATCCGGAGGGGCCAGGGAAGCGATTGATGGTAACCAATGCAGATTAGCGGCGCTTTACGATATAGCCGCCGGGGATTGCAGGGAGGCAAGCGGTATAATGCGGCCCTTCGCAATCATGCAGCACCAGAGAGCCCCGCAATGGAAGCTGAAAGAATCAATGCCATCAGCAATCTAATGGCGGACCTTGACCACCGCGCAGTCGAATTGCGGAGGTATCTTTGACTTCGATACAAAAAAGATCCGCCTGGCGGAGCTGAACAAGGCACTGGAAGCCCCGGACGTCTGGAACGACGCCAAGCGCGCCCAGGAACTGGGCCGGGAGAAAAAACTGCTGGATGGCGTGGTCAACACCCTCAACGAGGTAAGCACCAGCCTGACTGATGCCGCTGAGCTGTTCGAGCTGGCGCGCGGCGAGGAGGATGAGGCGACCCTGATTTCGGTCGAATCCGACATTGTTCCTGTCAAGAAGGCGGTTGCCGCTCTCGAATTTCAGCGCATGTTCTCCCATCCGCAGGACCCGAATAACTGTTTTCTCGACATCCAGTCAGGCTCCGGCGGCACCGAAGCGCAGGACTGGGCGCGAATGCTGGAGCGCATGTACCTGCGCTATTGCGAAAGAAAGGGCTTCACGGTCGAGCTGCTGGAGGAGTCCGAAGGCGAGGTGGCCGGCATCAAGAGCGCCGCCATCAAGGTTTCGGGCGACCACGCCTACGGGCACCTGCGCACCGAAACCGGCATCCACCGGCTGGTAAGGAAATCACCCTTTGATTCCAATGCCCGGCGCCATACCTCGTTTGCCAGCGTATTCGCCTACCCGGAAGTTGATGAGAGCATCGTGATCGACATCAATCCGGCCGATCTGCGCGTAGATGTCTTTCGCGCATCGGGAGCGGGTGGACAGCACATCAACAAGACAGAATCCGCGGTGCGCATCACCCACCTGCCCACCAATATCGTGGTGCAATGCCAGAGTGATCGCTCGCAGCACCGCAACCGTGCCGAATGCATGGCAATGGTCAAATCACGCCTGTTCGAACTGGAAATCCGCAAGCAGAATGAAAAAAAGCAACTGATGGAAGATTCCAAAACCGACATCGGCTGGGGGCACCAGATCCGCTCCTATGTCCTGGACCAGTCACGCATCAAGGATCTGCGCACTAATGTGGAAACCGGCAACACCCAGGCGGTGCTGGACGGCGATCTTGACGATTTCATCAGCGCAAGCCTGAAACAGGGCGTATAAGCACGGCTCACCGGAACTGCCATGGCCGAAACCAATACACCTCCGCCGAAAGACGAAAACCAGATCATTGCCGAACGGCGTGCCAAGCTCACCGAACTGCGCAAGCATGGCATCGCCTTTCCCAATGATTTCCGTCGCGAACATCTGGCCGCCGACCTGCATCGTGACTACGGCGCGCTCGACAACGAGCCGCTGCAGGCCCAGGCCGTCACAGTCGCTGTGGCCGGACGCATGATGTTGAAGCGACTGATGGGCAAGGCCAACTTTGCCGCCCTGCAGGACATGAGCGGGCGCATCCAGCTGTTCGTCAACTTGAGTGATGTCGGCGAGGACGCGCTGTCCGCCTTCAAGCATTGGGACCTGGGCGATACGCTGGGCGCGCGCGGCACCCTGTTCAAGACCAAAACCGGGGAACTCTCGGTGCGCGTCACCGAATTGCGCCTGCTGACCAAGGCACTGCGGCCGCTGCCGGAAAAATTTCACGGGCTCACCGACCCCGAGGCAAAGTATCGCCAGCGCTATGTCGATCTGATCACCAACGAGGATGCGCGCCGCACCTTTGCCATCCGCAGCCGCGTGATCCAGGAAATTCGCGGCTTCATGGTCGGCAAGGGCTATCTCGAAGTCGAAACACCCATGATGCAGCCGCTGCCCGGCGGCGCCACGGCCAAGCCCTTTGAGACACACCACAATGCGCTCGACATGAAGCTCTACCTGCGCATTGCCCCGGAGTTATACCTGAAGCGCCTGGTGGTGGGCGGTTTCGAGCGGGTGTTCGAGATCAACCGCAACTTCCGCAATGAAGGCATCTCGACGCGCCATAACCCGGAATTCACCATGATCGAATTCTATGAGGCCTACCGGGACTACCGTTACCTCATGGATTTCACCGAAGAGATGTTGCGCACAGTCGCACAAACGGTACTCGGCAGCACGCAACTGCCTTATGGCGAACATCGGGTGGATCTCGGCAAGCCCTTTGCGCGGCTGCGCATTGCCGAGGCCATAGTCCATTACAACCCTGACATCACCGCATCGGCCCTGCAAAGTCGCGAGGGTATCGCCTTGCTGATGCAGGAACGTGGCATCGACGTTGGCAAGCACAAGGACGCGGGACTCGGTGGTCTGCAATTGCGGCTCTTCGAAGAGACCACCGAACAAAAGCTCATTCAGCCGACATTCATCATCGACTACCCTGCCGAAGTCTCGCCCCTGGCGCGGCGCAACGACAACAATCCGGAACTCACCGAGCGCTTTGAGCTCTTCATCACCGGACGCGAAATGGCCAATGGCTTTTCGGAGTTGAACGATCCGGAAGATCAGGCGGCGCGCTTCGAAGAACAGTCCCGGGCGAAGGCCGGCGGCGACGAAGAAGCCATGTTCTACGACGCCGATTACATCCGCGCCCTGGAATACGGCCTGCCTCCCACGGCGGGTGAAGGCATCGGTATTGACCGGCTGGTGATGCT
>JBCKLP010000178.1:0-5264 GCA_038903735.1 Burkholderiales bacterium
GCGCGCACCATTCCGGCAATCGGGCCAGTCTGCAACTGCGCCCTAAAAAGGAGTCCGCAATGAAAACCGAAGGTCATCCGGAATACAAGGACCTGGCCGTCAAGTGTTCCTGCGGGAGCACCTTCACCACCCGCTCCACCATGGGCAAGCCGCTCACCGTGGAAGTCTGCTCGGCCTGCCATCCGTTTTACACGGGCAAACAGAAAATCCTGGACACCGCCGGGCGCGTGGAAAAGTTCCGCCAGAAATACGCAAGCACCAGCCAGAAGAAGGCCGCCGCAGAAAAAGCCGCAGCTGCCTGATCCGAGCGTTTCGTCGCGGCAGAAAGAAAGCAGCTACGGCTGCTTTTTTTTCGCCTGAAGCATTAACAACGCCCGGTGAAGCCCCGCCAGGACGTTAAAATCCCAAGCTCATCAATACCCTGCACGCATTCCCGCAGGAACTGCTTATTGAAAATAACCTATGTTCGTGACAGGATTTTCCCTCATCCCAACCCTTCTCTCCCACAGGGACTTCCTCCGGTCGCAAAAGGGAGAAGGGCTTTTCATCCCTCTCCCACTGGCGACCGGAGGAAGTCCCGTGGGAGAGAGGGACCGAGGGTGAGGGGGATACTCGCCGTGCCCTCTCCCGTCACGAAGTTCTGTAAACCTCATTAATGCCCAACTCAATCTCAGTTCGCCTGGCCGCCGCCGCATTACTGTTCCTCGGGCTGGCCAGCTGCGCGCTCAATCCCGTCAGTGGCAACCCCGATTTCGTGTTGATGAGCGAATCCCAGGAAGCGCGCCTGGGCGCCCAGGCCGACAGGGAAACCCGCCAGGAATATTCGCTCTATGACATCAATGGCCTGCAGGCCTATGTCGAGGCCCTGGGGCAGAAACTGGCCAAGGCAAGCCACCGGCCCGGGCTGTCCTATCGCTTCACCGTGGTCGACAGTCCGGATATCAATGCCTTCGCTCTCCCCGGCGGGTATATCTACATCACCCGCGGCATCATGGCCTATCTCAATTCGGAGGCGGAACTGGCCGCGGTGCTGGGCCACGAAATAGGGCATGTCACCGCGCGCCACAGCGTGCGCCAGATGAGTGCCGCCCAGGGGACGGATATATTGCTGTCCATCGCTTCCGTTTTCAGCCCTGCCTTGCGCGGACAGAGCACGCAGCAGATTGCCGGTCTGCTGGGCAACGCTCTTTTGTCAGGCTACGGCCGCGAGCACGAACTGGAGGCTGATCGCCTGGGTGCCGAGTACCTGGCGCGCACCGGCTACGATCCGCAGGCCATGATCCGGGTGGTCGGTGTGCTCAAGAATCAGGAACTGTTCGATGCCGAAATCGCCAAACAGGAAGGACGCGAACCACGCCGCTATCACGGCCTGTTCGCCACCCATCCGGACAATGATGATCGCTTCAAGGAAGTGGTCGCTGCTGCTGCAAAATTTCAAACCGCGCCCGGCCTCGATGATCGCGAGGGATACCTGCGCCGCAAGAACGGCATGGTGTTTGGCGACAACGCGCATCAGGGACTGGCACGCGAGGGCGTTTTCTACCACCCTGAGTTGGGGTTTGCGTTTCGCCTGCCGCCGGGCTGGCGCTTGAGCAATCTCCCCGACCGGCTGATACTGCAGTCTCCCGGTGACGAAGCGCGCCTCACCATGAGCGCGGCAAAGCGGGGGCAGGAACAACCCGCGGAGATGCTGCGCCGGCTCACCCGCCGTAATCTTCGCGATGTCGATGTTTCCGCGATCGGCGGCCTGCCCGCGGCCTCCAGCAGCGAAGCCGGCAGTTTCGCCGCCGTGGTCTATCACCGCGACAATGCCTATGTGTTCTCGAGTGCCTTCCGCACCCAGACCATGCATGCCAAGCATGCCGAAACCCTGCGTGCCAGCGTGCGCAGCTTTCACCCGATCACCGAGGCTGAGCGCGCGCTGGCCAAACCGCTTGCCATCCGCTTGATCACCGCAAGCGCCGACACGCGGTTTGCTGCACTGGCGAAAACCTCGCCCCTTGGCCGCCATGCCGAAAGCACACTCAGACTGATCAATAACCGCTATCCCACTGGCGAACCCGCCGTCGGACAACTCATCAAGATCGTCGAATGAACCAGGCCGCGCGCCGCTTGCTGCCAACGTTGAGCCTGCCACCGGGAACGCTGTTCGTCGGCTTGCTGGCCTTTGCCTATGCGCTGCCGGGCATATTCGGCCATGCTCCCTGGAAGCCTGAGGATGCCATCGGCACAGGTATCGTCCACCAGATGCTGGAGCACGGCCGCTGGCTGGTTCCCTATCTGGCCGGCGAGCCCTATCTCGAAGATGGGCCAATTTTCTACTGGCTCGCAGCCTTACTGGCCAGGCTTGCCTCCTTCGCGCTGGATATCGACGACGGCGCGCGCCTCGCCAGCGCCGTGGCTGTGATCGCCACCTGGTTTTTCCTGCGCGACGCCGCCCGCGAACTCTATGGGCGTGCCCAGGCCAATGGCGCCATGCTGGTGCTGCTGGGCTGCCTGGGCCTTGTGGTGCATGCGCATGAGACGCTGGCCGAGCTGGGACTGTTGTGCGGACTGGCACTTGCCTGGCACGGCATTGCGCTCGCACCGCGCAAGCGTCACAAAGGCGGCATCGCGCTTGGCCTGGGCCTCGCTGTGGGACTGCTCTCCAAGGGATATGCCGGGATCATTGCCCCGCTTGCCGTGGCCCTGATCCTGGTGGCGCTATCGCCGCACTGGCGCTCCCGCGGGTTCCTGATTTCCCTGTGCGAGGCGGCGGGCGTGTCGCTTGCCGCACTGGGAATCTGGCTGCTGCTCGCGGGCGCGCCCGGGATGGACTGGCTGGCAGCGCAATCGCAAAGATACGCCCTGCCCACACTTGCCTCGAGTGCCTATTACCTGAAGGTGCTTTCCTGGGCGTCCTGGCCTGCATGGCCCGTGGCCTTGTGGCTGCTATGGGAGCGTCGCCAATTGCTGGCAAGCCCCGCGCTGTTGATGCCGCTGCTCGCCGCGCTGATGTCATTGCTTGTCCTCTTGGCGCAAAGCGAGCTGCGCGAAGTGCATGTGCTGCCGCTCTTGCTGCCGCTGGCATTGCTGGCCGGCGCCGGCGTCGAGCGGCTGCGCCGCGGCGCGGCCAATTCGCTGGCCTGGTTTGCGGCCATGTGCTTCAGCGTTTTCGCCGCGCTGGTGTGGCTTGGCTGGTTCGCCATGCAAACCGGCACCCCCGCGAGAATTGCGCGCAATTTCGCCAAACTCGAACCCGGCCACGTTGCGGTTTTCGAATGGCTGCCCTTTCTGGTGGCGCTTACGCTGACTGCAGCGTGGATCTACGTTCTGATATTCAGTGAGCGTTCGGTATATCGCAGCGTGCTCTTCTGGGCTTGTGGCGCCACGCTGGTGTGGGGACTGGTAATGACATTGTGGCTTTCCTGGATCGATTACGGCAAAAGCTATCGTCAGGTGTCGCTGTCCATGGCCACGGCAATCAAGCAGCACGCGCCAAAGGGAACGCACTGCATTCAAAGCCGGAATCTCGGTGAATCACAACGCGCCGCCCTCGATTACCATGCGGGTATCATGACAGTCAGAATGGAAATCAATCCCTCAGCCAGCTGCGCTTTGCTGCTGGTGCAGGCACACCCCGACGACGATGAGCGCGGGCTTTCGCAGCAGTGGCGGCGGGTGTGGGAAGGCAGCCGGCCGCGGGATCGCGAACGCTACCGTCTTTACCAACGTATCCGCGCCAGGGCCACGCCATGACTTCGCTGACAACAACGGCAGCCTGGCGCGCGCTGGCGGCACACGCCGCGCAGATGCAATCCCGCCACCTGCGCGAGCTGTTCGCCGCAGATCCCGCACGCGCGCAACGCTTCACGCTCGAATTCGACGAAATCTACCTCGATTATTCCAAGCAGCGCATTAATGCCGAAACCATGACGCTGCTACTGGCACTGGCAGAACAGGCCGATATCAACGGCTGGATCCGCCGCATGTTTGCGGGCGACACCATCAACGAATCCGAGGGACGCGCCGTCCTGCACGTGGCCCTGCGTGCCGATCTGGACGAATTCCCCAAGGGTCGCAGCGTCATGGCCGGGGTGCGCGAGGCGCGACAGAAGATGCGCGAATTTGTCGCGCGCGTCCGCGAAGGAAAATTGCTGGGCGCTTCCGGACAGGTGATCACCGATGTGGTCAATATCGGCATCGGTGGTTCCGATCTTGGCCCGCGACTGCTGGTCCAGGCACTGGCGAGCGAGCTGGACAAGGCGCCGAGAGTGCATTTCGTCTCCAATGTCGATCCTGCCGAACTGGATGCCGTGCTCGCCGCACTGCGCCCCGCGCAGACGCTGTTCGTAGTTGCGAGCAAAACCTTTACCACTGTCGAGACCCTGCACAACGCCCAACGCGCCAGGCTCTGGCTGGGTGATGGCCTGGCGATGAAGGCGCATTTTGCTGCGGTGACAGAGAACAGCGCAGCGGCGCGCGAATTCGGCGTGGATGCCGAGCTCACCTTTCCCCTCTGGGACTGGGTCGGCGGGCGCTTTTCCATCTGGTCTTCGGTGGGTCTGAGCGCCGCGATTGCAATGGGCAACGAACATTTCGACGCGTTTCTGGAAGGCGCGCACCAGATGGATGCGCACTTCCATACTGCGGAACCTGGATTGAATCTGCCGGTGGTGCTGGCACTGATGTCGATCTGGAACAGCAATTTTCTGGGCGCCCGCAGTCACGCAGTGCTGCCCTACAGCCATGCGTTGCGCAGCCTGCCTGCCTACCTGCAGCAACTGGAAATGGAATCCAATGGCAAGCAGGTCGATCGCGACGGCCAGCCGCTGGATTACACCACTGCGCCGCTCCTCTGGGGCTCCAGCGGCACGGTCAGCCAGCATTCCTATCACCAGTTGCTGCACCAGGGCACAACGAGCATCCCGGTGGATTTCATCGTGCCCTTGCAGGCTCCGGGCGACGCGAAAGCGCAAGCTATGCTGGTCGCCAACGCGCTGGCACAAGGCGCGGCGCTGATGTCCGGCACCGCGCCGGGCACACCACCGCAGCGGGCCACGCCCGGCAACCGGCCCTCGAACACCCTGCTCATTGAGCGGCTCACGCCGCAGGCCCTGGGCCAGCTGATCGCGCTCTACGAGCACAAGGTATTCATCCAGGGGCTCATCTGGAACATCAACAGCTTCGACCAATGGGGCGTTGAACTGGGCAAGACGATTGCCCGCTCGCTGTCCAATGGCGGCCTGCCGCCTGACATGGACGCCTCGACAGCCGCGCTGCTG
>JBCKLP010000179.1:0-5246 GCA_038903735.1 Burkholderiales bacterium
GCTGGAAGTTCGCATCTTGCCTATGCGGACGAGTTCTCCGAATTCTGCGAACGTAATCCGCGCCCCTGCCCGGTCATCCGCCGCTTTGCCCCCGGCCAGATCGATTGCCTGGATCTTGCTCGCGACCTGGATATCCGCACCGATCTCGCCTCCTACGACGTCATCCGCCACGGCGTGGTGGAGCATCGCAAGGACATCATTGATCTCTTCAACGAGCGCACCGTCACCTACCTGATCGGCTCCAGCACTTCGTTCTCAAAGCTCCTGGTGGATCAGGGCTTCCGGCCCCATCCCATCGGCCGCTTTGGCGAATCCACCGTGCAGGCCACCACGGTGGAATGCACACCCGTCGGGCGCTTCAAGGGCCGGATGGCGGTGACGGTGCGCGTCTTCGACCCGGAGATGACCGATAAAGTCTGCGAGTACACCAGCCACCTGAGCAAGGTGCATGGCGCGCCGGTCGGCAAGAACAACTGGGAGGAACTGGGCATAGAGAAGGACATCAACTGGTGGGGCCAGCCCTTCGAAGTGAAGGAAGGCACCGACCGGCTCTACTGGGGCTGCGGGGCCACCCCGCATGTGGTGGCCACCCAGGCCAATCTCCCTTTCATGATTTCCTACACCCCTGGGCACGCTTTAGTGAGCGATATTCCTGCGGAAAGCCTTTACGAATAACGCCAGACAACGGAGAATTGGTCTGCACTGCCGCACTTAGCAGGTTCGCGGATGCTCATTGGACCGCAGATCAAGTGAAAACATACCTGAAAGCGCGTTTTTCAATCTACGGCAAAAAGGAGTTCACACATGTTTCGCTATTCCAAACTGCTTGGTTTGTTCGCAATGACTTTAATTTTCCTTGCAGGATCCCCGGCAATAGCGCAGCAGAAAACGCTGGCAAAGATTCACGTTAACTGGTTTATTCCGGAAACGGTCACCCTGATTGCAAAAGGTCTCGGTTATTTCGCCGCGGAGGGTGTGGAGCTGCAGTTCACGCGTACCGGCAGTTCCACCCAGCAGATGCGCGGGCTTGGACAGGGCACCTACCAGATTGGCATCACCGCATTTGACAATGTGCTCGCATGGTCGGGGCGCGAGGGCGCCGAAATCATAGCCATTGCGCAGCCCAACGACACCATCGCTCTGCCCCTGTTTGTCAGGCCCGAAATCAGGAGCTTTGCAGACCTCAAGGGCAAAAAGCTTGCCGTGGACGCTGTGGACACTGCGTTTGCACTAGCACTGCGACGAATTCTTCTGGCCAACGGCCTGGACCTGAAGCGTGGAGACTACGAACTGGTGCCTGTCGGCGCGCCACTGCAGCGGCTGGACTCGATGAAGCGAGGTGACACTTTTGCGGCAATTATCAACGTTCCAATGGATCTTCAGGCATCGGCGGCGGGCATGCTGCCCATCACCTACGACCGGGAGGCAATCTTAAAAGGGTACCCAGGCACCGTATTGGCCGTATCGCGCAGTTGGGCACAATCGAATAGAGCAGAACTGACCGCGTATCTGCGCGCCTGGAGAACTGCACTGAGATGGTTGAAGAATCCGGCCAACCGCGACGAGGCAATTCGCATGATTATCAGCGAGGGACAACTCAACCCGAAGCAGGCGGCCGATTTCTATATGCAGGTCCCGCAGGATGGCCTGATAAACATGGGTGGCGCAAAAATGGTGCTCGATATGCGCAACGAACTGGCATCGCCTCCCATCAAGGGGCCGGTGCTCGACGTCTACGTTGACCGGAGCTACTTTCAGGCCGCCACACCGCGATGACACTTTGTCGCGCGCACCTATGCGGTTGGCACAGGTGCGTGGCAGCATTTCCGCGGCGAATATTTCCTATGACCCGCTGACTAATTTACCAGCGGCACGGGTGTATTCACGGCACGGGCATCCCGCAGTTCGCGCTCAAGACAATCCTCGAGCAACCGGCGCGCCTGGCCGGTCGACGAAACCACTGGGAGGAACTGGGGTTCAAAAAGAACATCAACTGGTGGGGCCAGCCCTTCGAGGTGAAAGAGGGCACCGACCGGCTTTACTGGGGATGCGGCGCCACGCCGCATGTGGTGGCCACCCAGGCCAATCTCCCTTCCATGATTTCCTACACCCCGGGCCACGCGCTGGTAACCGATATTCCTGCGGAAAGCCTTTACGAATAGCTCCTGACACCGGAGAATCGGCCCCGGCGCAAAGTGCGCCGGCCAGACTGACTATCGGCAATACAACAAATGACAAGTTGCAGCGCGGTTCCTATCAACAACGAATGGGGGGGGCCACCATGTCCCGGATAAGCAGAATTTTCGCGATCACAGCAATCGCCCTCGGCCTGATCACCGCAGCGCCCGCGATAGCGCAGCCAAAGCCGCTGAAGAAGATCCACCTGATCTGGTTTTCGGCTGAGCCAGTGGTCTTGGTGGCCAAGGCGCGCGGCCTGCTCGCCGCCGAAGGACTGGAACTGCAGGTCACGCGGACCGCCAGTTCCACCCAGCAGATGCGCGGCATCAGCCAGGGAACCTATGACATCGGTTTCACGGCATTCGATAATGTGCTGGCCTGGTCGGGACGCGAGGGCGCAGAAATCATTGCCCTGGCCCACTTGACTAATTTTTCCCCGGCGCCCCTCTTCGTCAGACCGGACATCAAGACCCTGGCCGACCTGAAGGGAAAAAAGATCGCCGTGGACGCCGTGGACACCGCGTGGGCACTGGTGCTGCGGCGCATACTGCTCGTCAACGGGCTGGACCTGCGGCGCGGCGATTACGAGCTGGTGCCCGCCGGCGCCCCCGCGCAACGCCTGGAATCCATGAAACGCGGCGACACCTTTGCCGCCATCATCCAAGCCCCCATCGACAGCCAGGCGCAGGCCGCCGGCATGGTGAACGTTTCCTATGACCACGAAGCCATCATCAAGGGCTATCCCGGCAGCGTATTCGCGGTGTCACGCACCTGGGCGCAGGCCAATCGCACCGATCTCACCGGTTTCCTGCGCGCCTGGCGCACCGCCCTCGCATGGACCAAGAATCCGGCCAATCGTGACGAAGCAATTCGCATAGTGGCAACCGAAGGCCAGCTCAATCCCAAGGAAGCCGCGGCTTTCCTCTCGCGCCAGCCGCAGGACGGTTTTCTCAACATGGCCGGTGCCAAAACAGTGCTTGACCTGCGCAACGAACTGGCCTCGGCGCCGCTGAAAGGGCCCGTTCTGGATGTATACGTGGATCTGAGTTTCTATAAAGAAGCCACGCCGCGTTGATGCTTCTCCGCGCACGAAAATAGGCTCGGCCCAGGCTCGCGGCTGCACTTCTGCCACGAAGATTCCCTAAGGTCCACTGACTAATTTACCAGCGGCACGGGTGCATTTACGGCACTGGCATCCCGTTGTTCGCGTTCAAGACAATCCTCGAGCAGGCGGCGGGCCTGGCCGGTCGGGAAAAACAACTGGGAGGAACTGGGGATAGAGAAGAACATCAACTGGTGGGGCCAGCCCTTCGAGGTGAAAGAGGGCACCGACCGGCTCTACTGGGGCTGGGTGGCCACCCAGGCCAATCTCCCGTTCATGATTTCCCACACCCCGGGCCACGCGCTGGCAACCGATATTCCTGCGGAAAGCCTTTACGAATAGCTCCTGACACCGGAGAATCGACCCCGGCGCAAAGTGCGCCGGCCAGACTGACTATCGACCGTACGACAAATGACAAGTTGCAGCGCGTTTCCTATCAACAACGAATGGGGGGTTTCCACCATGTCCCGGATAAGCAGAATTTTCGCGATCACAACAATCGCCCTTGGTCTGATCGCCATGGGGCCGGCGATGGCGCAGCCAAAGCCACTGAAAAAGATCCACCTGAACTGGTTTTCACCCGAGCCGGTGGTGCTGGTCGCCAAGGCGCGCGGCCTGCTTGCCGCCGAAGGCCTGGAATTGCAGGTCACGCGGACCGCCAGTTCCACCCAGCAAATGCGCGGCATCAGCCAGGGAACCTATGACATGGGCGCCACGGCGTTCGACAATGTGCTGGCCTGGTCGGGGCGCGAGGGCGCCGAGATCATCGCCCTGGCCCAGCCCAATGATTTCACCCCGTTGCCTCTCTTCGTCAGGCCGGACATCAAGACCCTGGCTGACCTGAAGGGAAAAAAGATTGCCGTGGACGCCGTGGACACCGCGTTCGCGCTAGTGCTGCGACGCATACTGCTCGTCAACGGGCTGGACCTGCGGCGCGGCGATTACGAGCTGGTGCCCGCCGGCGCCCCCGCGCAACGCCTGGAATCCATGAAACGCGGCGACACCTTCGCCGCCATCATCAACGCCCCCATCGACAGCCAGGCGCAGGCCGCCGGCATGGTGAACGTTTCCTATGACCGCGAAGCCATCATCAAGGGCTATCCCGGCACTGTATTCGCGGTCTCACGCACCTGGGCGCAGGCCAATCGCACCGATCTCACGGGCTTTCTACGTGCCTGGCGCACCGCCCTTGCATGGACGAAAGATCCTGCCAATCGTGACGAAGCAATTCGCATAGTGGCAACCGAAGGCCAGCTCAATCCCAAGGAAGCCGCGGCCTTCCTCTCGCGCCTGCCGCAGGACGGGTTCCTGAACATGGCCGGCGCCAAAACGGTGCTTGACCTGCGCAACGAGCTGGCCTCGGCGCCGCTGAAAGGGCCCGTTCTGGAAGTATACGTGGATCTGAGTTTCTACAAGGAAGCCACGCCGCGTTGATGCTTCCCCGCGCACGAAAATAGGCTCGGCCCAGGCTCGCGGCTGCACTTCTGCCGCGAAGATTCCCTAAGCTCCTGAAATCTACCAGCGGCCGCTCGCTGAGTTCCCCGGTAACGAATTGCCGAAAGACCAGCATGAGCAGCAGGTCATTGCAACCCTCACGATAAAATTAGCGGATCGTTAATCAAACTAAGGAAATCACATGTCCGACGAAGAAATGAAAGCTGAACTCGAACGCCTGCGCAGTGAAAACGCCTCCCTCAAAAAGGGTGCGGCCACCGGCATCACCATGAAGGTCAGCGAAAAGGGTGCCGTTTCCATCTACGGCATGGGCCGCTTTCCCGTGACGCTGTACAAAGAGCAGTGGCTGAAACTGCTGGACATTTCGGATGAGATCCGCGCGTTCATTGCCGCCAACGACGCGCAGTTGAAGACGAAGGGGTAGTCCGTTGGCGAAGCGAACGCCTGCGAATGTTGCCGCCGCCCTCAAATTGATCACTTTCACCACAATGCGCCGTTCCAGAATTGACCA
>JBCKLP010000180.1:0-5179 GCA_038903735.1 Burkholderiales bacterium
GCGAAACCGGGGCCAGCACGACGCGGGCCGGAGGAGAAACCGACGCGTCCTCGAAATCAATCGTCAGCGCATCGAGCTGCGCCTTGCTGACATCGACGCTCCACGGCGCGCCGCCCGCAGCGCTTGGCTTGGCATTCTGCGACCCGGCAACCGGTTTGGCCGGCAACAACAGTGCGGCCAGATTGATCACACCATTGGCAGCACCATTGGCAGCACGCCTGAGGTCAAGCCGCCCATCGGATGCGTTCAACTCAACCCCCGTGACTGTGCGCTTGGCCAGGTCAACATTCGCGGCATTGGCTGACAGCGCGGCCAGGCGCAGCAATTCTGCCCCGGATTGCGAAAGACCCAGCTTTTCCGCCCGCAGCGCCACCGAGTTCAGTGTCAGGCGCATGCCGGTGCTTTCCTCCATTGCGTTGAGGTTGCCCGCAACCGTCAACACCCCAATGCGCAGCACCTTGGCGCCAGATTGGGCAAGATTCAAATCCTCCGCGCGCAGTGCGATTGATTTCAGCGCAAGGCGCAAGCCCGGCGCTTCCTTTACCGATTCAAGGCTTGCTGATGCTGTCAGCACACCCAGCCGCAGGACTTCAATTCCGGATTGCGTCAGGCTCAACTTCTCTCCGCGCAGGGCAATCGGGCTCAGGGCGACCCGCAGGCCCGAGGCTTCCATGGCAGCATCGACGTCGAACGATACTGACAGCACACCCGCGGCATTGCCATCCAGCAGCGGCCCAAGGTAAGCGGCATAGGCCGGCAGAGCAATTTTTTTCGCCGCAATTTTTCCCTGCAGCGTCAATGGAAAAAGGCCCAGCGACAATTGCGCCGTGAGGGACTCTCCCGCCGCCGTACTCAGCACGAGATCGATGGCTGCCTTGCTGCCTGGTTCACTGCTCAAACCTTTGACCGTGAGTGCGACACCTTTGGCAAGCTTGCGCACAGCTTGCGCACAGCCGGCGTCACGGTCTCATCCATAAACGCGATGGCGGCATCCGGCATGAGAAGTTCGGCAATCTCGAATTTCATCCCGCCGCCCGGCACGGCGCTGGCCGCGGACACCTCGGCGGGTGCAGGGGTTTCCGCCGTCTTGGCATCTGCAACAAGAGGCGCTTTCAAGGCCGCCAGATTCAAGCCCGATGCGCGTCGCACCACGCGCAGGTCCAGACCCTCGAGGGCGGCTGACTTGATGCGGATGGAACGCGCCATCGGCTCGAGCGCGGCAATGTCCAGTTTCAGTTTCGACAGCGCGATCATGGGCGCGTCTGAAAGCTCACGCACATCGAGCCCGCTCAGCGTCACCTCCCCCTTCGCCGACAATGTCATGCCCTTTGCCTTGCTGTCGAGCAGGGTGACATCCACATCACCATCCACCATGGCCGACGCAAGCTTCACCCCCAGAGCAAAGGGGACGTACCCCAGATATCGGGTGAGATCGAGTTTACTGAATTCCAGCTTGAGGCTCGCGCCCAGCGGATCACGGAAGGGCTTGAGTTTTCCGGAGAGATCCAGTGCCATGCCATTGATCGTTGCGGTGAATACCGGCGTCACATCGAGGTCGGTCTGACCAGACGCATTGGAAACAAAGGGCACGCGCAGGCGCAGCTCGCGCAGCGTGTGCCGAGTCTGTTCCGTGCGATCATCAAAATCGATGCTGCCGCCCTCGATAGCGAAGCGATTGAGTACAAATGCCGGACCTGGGCCACCTTTGGGTCGCGCCTGCAGCCGCTCGATGATGTCGGAGACATCGTAGCGGTTCGCATCGAGCCGCGCCATTGTGATCTGGGGCTTTTTGATGCTGAGATGCTTGATCACCGGCATCAATCGCGTGACGCTTTGCCAATCGAGGGCTGCGTCAATTTGCTCGATCTCGATGAGCCGGCCTTCCCCCCCGGCATGCACCGTCAATCCGTTGATCTTCACCTGAAGCGACAAGGGGCTGAACTCCATGGAGGCGATGCTGACCTTGCGTCCGAGCTCCTTCCCGGCGGCATCCTCGATGCTTCGCTGGACGTAGGACGGCCCCAGCCAGACGCTCAACCCGCCGAGCGCAATGACAAGAATGAGCACCGTCCAAAAAGTACGTTTAAGCCAGATCCGTTTCATGCCAATTTTCTGCTCCCCGCTGGAGTTAAATGGGGTCAGTGTAAGATTATTAACAACAGCATGTGGTTATTCCGCATGTGAAATAATCTTACACTGACCCCATTTAAACGACCGCAAATCCTTGCCACGGTTCCCAATGGGGCGGCTTTAGCCTGTATGGTATTACTCTACGTAATGTTTTTTCGTGTTTTATATACGCAAATTATCAGTATTCATATTTTAATGTTTAACTATTAGGAAGACGGTACAGCAAGCCAAGCGCCCACAGCAGGCAATGCGCTGTCTTTCGCGGCTCCCCCTTGGCCCAACACGCTAAAATGCACGCTCTTGATGGCTGCCGCCCGCATGCCTTGCGCAGGTTCGGCTCCCTTCAATTCAGGAATGTCGATGTCCACCCCCGCCGCCGCGAATCCCAACGCGAAATACGACGCGCCCCTTACCGTTACCCTGGTCATTATCTGCCAGAGTTTCCAGTCGCTGGCGGTGGGTGGCATTGCGCTGTTCCTGCCGCTGATCCGCGAAGACCTGCAGATGAGCTTCTCGCAGGGCGGCATGCTCTCGGCGGCGGCGACCATCACCTACGCATTGGGGCAAATTCCGGCGGGCCTGCTTGCCGACCACTACGGCCCCAAACGCCTGTTCTTCATCGGACTGCTCGGCTGCCTCGCGCTCTCCTTCAGCCTCGCGCTGGTTGAGTCGTTTGAAGGCGCACTCATCAACCAGTTGTTCACCGGCGTATTCCGCGCGCTGCTGTTTGCGCCGGGACTGGTGCTAATCACCTCCTGGTTCCCGCCGCACCGGCGCGCCATGGCCATGGGTCTCTTTGTGATCGGCGGCATGTCGGGCAATGTGTTTCTTTCACTGGCCGGGCCCATCCTGGTCGAGCCGCTGGGCTGGCGCGTACTGTTCATGATTTTTGCCATCGCCGGCATCATCGTTGCGACCCTGTATCACGTCTATGGCAAGGAGAAAGTTCGCACCGGCCCGAAGCAGAACCTGAAGATGAGCGATGCCTTCACGCTGTTTCGCTATCCCATCATCTGGGTATGCGGGGCGCTGCAGTTCATCCGCTTCGGCGTGGTCACCTCGTTCAATTTCTGGCTGCCCTCGCTGCTGGTGGCCGACCGCGGCATGACGCTGGTCGAAGCCGGCTGGACCATGGCGATGGCCGCCGCGCTCACCGGCCCCTCCAATGCTTTGGGGGGCTACGTGTCCGACCGCCTTAAGAATCCGCCGCTGGTGATCGGCGCCTCCATCGCCATCCTGGGCTGCACCGCAGTGCTGCTGGTGACGGTTACCTCGACGCCGTTGATGCTGCTGGTCATTGCAGTCACCGCAATATTCCTGCAGTTTTATTTCGGCCCGCTATTCCACGTGCCGGTGGAAATCCTGGGTTCACGGGTCACAGGGCTCTCCTCCGGCGTGAGCAACCTCTTTGCCAATGTCGGCGCGCTGGTGTTCGCGGTATCACTGGGGGTGATTCGCGACAAGGCAGGGAGCTTTGCCTGGGGCTTTATCGGCATAGCGGTGTTCTGCGCCATAGGCGTGGCGCTCGCCTTTCTGCTGGCGCGCATGCGGCGCGAAAACCTCGCCGCCATGGCATTGGCTGCGCCTAGCGACGCGGCCCCGGCGAAGCCTTGATGCCTGCGTAATCGTAGGTCAGTGCCGGCACCTTGCGCGCGGCCTCCGGCAATGCCGCGATCATGCGGTCGATGCCCGCCATGCGTTCACTGCTGGCAGGGTGGGTGGACAGGAAACCCAGATCCGGCCCACTCATTTTTGCCATCTTGCCGAAGAAATCGCGCATGCCTTCGGGTGCAATGCCGGCCGCAACCAGCGCTTTCAAGCCCTCTCGGTCGGCTTGGGTTTCGTGATCGCGCGAGAAACTGAGCTTCAGCAATTCGCCACCCAGAGTCGAGAGACCGCCGAGATCCCCGACCAGAATACTCACCGCAGCCACGAGGCCCAGCGACTGCGCCATGCCGCGCAGGCTGTGCCGCAGTTCGACGTGCTGCACTTCGTGCGCCAGCACGCCGGCCACCTCCTCGGCCGTATCAGCCAATAGCAGCAGTCCGGTATGCATGACGATGTAACCCCCGGGCATGGCGAAGGCATTGACGCTTTTGTCCTCCGCAACGTAAAACTGGTACTTGTAAGCCGACCCCACCGTCAGCCGGGCGCCGATTTCGCGCACCATGTCCTGCGCCGGACCATCGATGAGCTTCAGCGAGGCCTTTTGCTGCGAGAACACAATCTCGCCAAGCTTCGCCTCCTGCTCGACTGAAATCATCGATACCGCCCAGCCGACGATGCGCTGGTGCTGCCAGAGCACAGCGCCAATCAGCAATACGGGGAGCAAGACCATGACACCGATGAGCCCGAGCGAAAGGGCGCGCGTCGCCCCGCCATTACCCGACTTTGACACGGGTGTTTTGCCGGCGGCAAGACCGCGCAGGGACTTCGCAACCGCAGCGTCGGTGCAGCTCAGCGAATACAGGCCGGCGGCGCCCTTCCATTCCATCCGCAATTGCGCCCCGTCCCAGCCTGATTTCTGCAGGGCAATGACGTTCCATCCCGGTGCGCCGTCATCGGCCTCGGCGGTCTGCAGCCGCAGGCCCGTTTCGGTGGCCTCGATCTCGATGACCAGTCCGGTCGATGGAAATCCCGGGCCGAAAGCCTGGGCGTTCAGGCGCATGGCAGCATTACCTCACATCCCGGATGCACACGCCCAATCATGCAAGCAACATACGAATGGCCCGCAATACGAATGGCCCGATATGCATTGTGCATCGGGCTAAGCATCACCATTCAAAATGCTGCCCAGCAACCCGCCCTGCTCACCGCCCCGGCCGCCACCACCCTTGGATGTCGGCGCCGCTGCGAAGATGCGCGAAGCAAGGCGCGCGAAGGGCAGCGACTGCAGCATCACCGTACCCGGGCCGCGCAGCGTGGCAAAGAAAAGGCCTTCGCCACCAAAGAGGGCCGTCTTGATACCCGGCACCATCTGGATGTCGTACTCCACGCTGGGCTGCATGCCCACCAGACAGCCGGTGTCCACGCGCAACACTTCGCCCGG
>JBCKLP010000181.1:0-5161 GCA_038903735.1 Burkholderiales bacterium
CAGGCATCGGCCAGCAGGATTGCGCCCAGGCCTTTGCGCTGGAATTCCGAGTCAACCGCGAGTCTGCCTATCAGCGCTACGGGCACCGGATACTTGGGGAGCTGGTGCGCAAGGGATGCCGGCAGATCCGAACATCCGACGCTGCCCGCGCTGAGCGTGAAGTAACCGGCCAGGCGTCGTGGATCCTCCGCCGGGGACGCGACGAACACCCGGGTGAGATTCCTACGCACATCTTGCGATGCATATCTGCGGATGTATTCGTCAAGTGCAGCCTGTCCACAGCGAAAGCTTACGGCATCAACCGCGTTATCGAGCGGACCGATGCGAAACATCGCTCACCGGCCTGCGTTTAGCGAGTGACGCTTGAATGCGCGCTTGAGCGCCGCATTGGGTTTTGCGGGCCGGTCGATTTCCGCGAGGAATGCCTGGAAATCCTTTGGACTCAAGGTGACAGATTCATGTGCCTGCACCACCTGTTCGGCCGATGCAAGCGCATGTGAAAGAACGAATTCGGACACACTGACTCGCGCGTAGGTGGCCGCTTTGTCGAGCAGCTGCCGCGCCGACTCGTCGCAGCGGATGTGAAGACGATTTTCCTTCGTCGTCGCGGTTGCCATTGAAAGTTCCCGATAATCAATTTTTGTATTGTACGCCATTTGTACGCACAGTGTTCAATCGGCATGGCGGTCGCGTGCCGCCAATGCCTGATTCAAACATCAGCCATTGCGGATGTGTTACCGGGGCACGTTCGGAGGCCGTTTTCAACGTCGGCAGATCGAGTGGTGTACGATTTCCCCAACGTCGCTAGGGTACCGACGACGCCGTTCTAAGAGCCGGACCGAATCCTGTTTGCCGCCCTGAGGAGAAGCATGAGGAGCAAGGACCAGAAAGCCGACCAGAATCTCACCCCGTTCGCGATGACCAAGGAAATCGTCGACAGCATGTTTCCCGTCGACACCGAACCGAGAATTCCGACCATGGACCGGCCGCTTATAGTGGAAAGCGCCTGTCCGGGGTTTCAGATGGGCGGTGCGAGATACCCGGCCATTCCGATCCGCATGGAAGACCAGATCCGAGCGCAGGCCGAGTCCTTGAAGGCCGGGGCGGTGATATCGCACATGCATCCGCGGGATCCGAAGACCGGCGAAGCGCGCATGGATCATCGCCTGCTCAAGGAAGTGATGGACGGCGTTTTCGACGAAGTGGGCGATTTCGTATCCTTCACGCACTCCTGGTATCCGATTGCGGGCGCCGAAGTGGATTTGATCACCGGCACGCAGGAGTTGCTCGATCTGGGCGGCGGCAACAAGTACGTGCAGGGGACGCTGCTCAATCCGATCCGCTATACCGCGCACGGCCAGACTTCGCTGATCACCGAAAAACTGATGATCGACGGCATCAAATAGTTGAACCGGAACGACGTGAAACCGGTCTACCAGCTTCTGGACACCTACAGCCATCTTGCATTCAAGCGATCGGTGTTCGACAAGAACATCGACAAATCACAGCCCCTTATCATGAACATCCAACTGGGCAAGCACGACGCCACGCCGATCAATCACGACCCCTGGGCGCATCTGCAGTTGATCGCGATCATGAACACCATACGCACCAACGTGCCCGGCTGCCTGATCGGCGTCTACCCGGGCGGGCGCAACTGGCTGCCGATGACGGTGATGGGCATGCTGCTGGGCGCGGACATCGAGGACTGCTACTGGATGTATCCGCACCGCGACGACATCATCAAGAGCAACCTCGATGTGGTGAAAATGACCGTGGACATGGCGCGCATGCTCGGCCGGCGGGTGGTGACCGATGCCGAGGAGGCGCGCAAGATCCTGGGCATCAAGCTCACCTCGGCCAAACCTGGGCGCAAATCCGAAAAGGCCAGCGCGGTCGCGGCCTAGCCCTGCTTTCGCAAAAAAACGATGGAAATAAGGGAATGGTGGTCATTTTACCTCTCATCTCAAGTCTTGAGGGGTCGAGCTGTCATACATGAAAGAAGTGTAGGAAGCCAGCGGTCGAGATTGAAGACAGCAATGCTAGGACTATCTCAAGCATTTCCATTGCGGCACAATCCCCGTAATCCGGAACAATTGTATGTGACTGAGGAAATTGACCGATGATCCGCAGCAGCGAACGCATTCTCACCACCCATGCCGGCGCCCTGCCGCGCAGCGCCGAACTGACAGCACTGATCCGCGCGCGCGCCGCCAGGCAACCGGTGGATGACGCAAAGATCGACAAGATGCTGAAGGCGGAAGTTGTGCAGACGTTGCGCCTGCAGCGCGAGCACGGCATCGACAGCGTGAGCGACGGAGAATTCAGCAAGGCCAATTTCACCCACTACGCGGCCGAGCGCATCGGCGGCATCGCCCTGCGCGAATACGATCACGGAGAAGGCCCGGAACCCTTGAGCATTGTGGCGCGTGATGACCGCAAGTTCAGCGATTATTTTGCCGCCGGCTTCGGTGGCTTCGCCAGCGGCGGCAAGGAAGCGGCAAGACAGAGAATCCGCCAGCGCTTCTGCGTGGCACCGCTCAAGTACACCGGCCTTGAGACCGTCAACCGCGATATTGAAAACCTGAAGGCGGGTATTGCGCAGGTGCCGGTCGAGGAAGCATTCCTGCCCTCTGTGACGCCCGGCGTGATCGAGCACTGGCTCTACGACGAGCACTATGGCTCGCAGGAAAAATTCCTCTACGCCATCGCCGAGGTGATGCGCGAGGAGTATCTTGCCATCGTCAATGCCGGCTTCCTGCTGCAACTGGACGACCCCGACGTGGCCGATGCCTGGCAGATGTACCCTGATATGACGCTATCCGAGTACCGGGAATACGCCGAATTGCGGGTGGCCGCACTCAATCATGCGCTGCGTGGCATTGACCGGGAAAAGGTGCGCCTGCACGTCTGCTGGGGAAGCTTCCACGGCCCGCACGAGTTCGATCTGCCGCTCAAGGACTTCGTGGATATTCTTTTCAAAGTGACAGCGTCGAGCTATTCCATCGAAGCCTCCAACCCGCGCCACGAGCACGAGTGGAATGTGTTCGACCAGTTCAAACTGCCGGCGGGCGCAACCTTGATTCCCGGCGTAGTCGGGCATTGCACCAATTTCATCGAGCATCCGGAGCTGATTGCGCAACGCCTGGTGCGCTATGCGCGCCTGGTGGGACGTGAGAATGTCATGGCCGGAACCGATTGCGGCTGGGGTCATCGCACCGCCACGCCCTCGGTTTGCTGGGCAAAGCTGAACGCCATGGCCGAAGGCGCGCGACTCGCCACCCGACAGCTGTGGGGGAAGTAGGCCCTGAATAAGATCCTGAATAAATTCCTCGTTGCGCTTGGCGTGGCGCTGGCCGTCAACGGCGGCGCTCGCGCGCAGTTTCAATATGACGCAGTCAATCGCACGCGCGCCGACCCGCCCTGTGCGGCGCCTGCAAAACGGGAGCCGCTGCGCCGCGCCGAGGCACTGGAACGCGCCGCCACACTGCTTGCCGCCGGCGCCGATCTCGAGTCCAGCCTGAAACAAACAGGCTATCGCGCCACCCGCAGCCATGTGGTGAGGCTGGCCAATAATGTCTCGACTGTCGAATTGATCACCCTGTTTGCCAACCGCTACTGCGCCCTGATCGCGGATCCGGAGCTGCTCGACATCGGCATTCAACTGCCGCCTGGCGAGATCCTCGCCGTGCTGGCGGCACCCTTCGCGCCCAGGGTGGTTGATTCGCAGGAAGAGGCCGGACGCCAGGTGCTGGCGCTCATCAACCAGGCGCGGCGGGTGACGCGAACCTGCGGAGAAAAGCCCTTTGCCGCGGCCAAACCGCTCACCTACAACTCGGTGCTCGCGCGCGTCGCCCAAGTGCATGCGGCCGATATGGCGAACAACAATTTTTTCAGCCATGACGGGCGCGATGGCTCCAACCCGGCGCAGCGCGTGGAGCGCGCCGGCTACCGCTACCGCGCCACCGGCGAGAACATCGCCGCCGGCATGAGCACAGCGGATCGCGCGGTGGAGGGCTGGATCAAGAGCCCGCCGCATTGCGCCAACCTGATGAGTCAGGCCTATACCGAAATGGGCGTCGCCTACGCCACCAACCCGCGCAGCCAGATGGGCGTCTACTGGGCGCAGTCCTTCGGCGCACCACGATAAATTTCCCCGCCCCAAGGGGCGGGGTATTAACTTCCTTCGACCCAACTGCCTTCGCCCCAAGGGAAGGGGAATTGAACCCGGAGGGATTAAATATGTTCGTGGGTTTTCCCCTCATCCCAACCCTTCTCCCAGTGGGAGAAGGGCTTTGCATCCCTCTCCCATCGGCGACCGGAGGAAGTCCCCGTGGGAGAGCTGACCTTTACGCACGCTGGACACGCAGGAAATTATTTGCTACGCTAGCGGCATGCTAGTGGCTGGGCGAGAATTCACTGACGAGATTCTAGAACAAATACGCGAGGCCGTGCGAAGCACCGCGTCGCTGACGCGTTGCGCATTGTCTCGACGGGTGTGCGACTGGTTAAGCTGGCACGGGCCCGATGGCCGAGCGAAAGCGATGAGTTGTCGTGCGGCGCTGCTCACGCTGCAACGGCGAGGCATCATCGAATTGCCGGCACCGCGTGAGGTGAGCTTCGAGCCGCGCCGGGGGCAGCGGGCGCAGGTTCAAACGGTGTGGCCAACGCTGAAGGCGCCCTTATCGAAGCTCGGCCCGATCGAACTGGTGGTGGTCAATGGCGATCAGGTATTGTCGCGCCAATGGCGCACGATGATGAAGGCGCACCATCCATTGGGGGATGGCCCGTTGTGCGGAGCCCAACTGCGCTATTTGATCCGCAGCGCTCACGGGATACTGGGCGGCTTGAGTTTTAGCGCAGCGGCGTGGCGGCTGGGCCCGCGCGATGAGTGGATCGGGTGGAGCGAGGGCACGCGGGCGGCGCGGCTGTCGATGATCGTTGGCAACAGCCGATTTTTGATTGTGCCCACCGTCGAGGTCAAGAACCTTGCCTCGCACGTGCTGGGCTTGGCGACCCGACAGTTGGGGGGCGACTGGCAGCGGCACTATGGCTACCAGCCGGTGCTGGTCGAGACCTTTGTCGATAGTAGCTACCAGGGCACCTGTTACCGCGCGGCCAACTGGAGCGCTCTCGGATTGACCGAAGGCCGCGGTCGACA
>JBCKLP010000182.1:0-5106 GCA_038903735.1 Burkholderiales bacterium
CGGTCATACCCATACCGCGTTCGACTATCGTATCCGCGGTACCCGCATCCTGTGCAATCCGCGCGGCTATGCCGATGAAAATTCCGGTTTCAGCCCCGAACGGGTCGTCGAGATCGGCTAATCGCCGCAACACCGCACGCGAGCGTCGGACCGTAAAGGTCAAGCCTGCGCGGCGCGTGTCGCTCGTTTCGGTTTCACGACAGACTCGCCAACCCGGATAAGATTTCCATTGCAATCTACCAGATGAAATTCCCGCATTTCCCATACCCGTCGCTTGATACCACCCATACTCGGTGTTCCCCGTGCCGGCAACCTGGCGGCTGAAAAGAATTGATACATCTGATCAACATTGCTGACACGCAGATAGGCGCCGGCAAAAGTTGCCTCGGTATCCAGTTGCGGCCACTCGAAGAACTGCAGTTCCAGTTTCCCGCGCCTGAGGATTACGTACTCCTTGAGTTCCGGATGCCGATAGGCAAGTTCAAAACCCAGAGTTCTGTAGAAGCCGATCGTTTCATCCAGGTTGCGGGCCGGCAAAACAGGCACTGCTACGTCGGTTTGCGGCATGAGACCCCCTTGCACCTTCTGCTACGCGCATGCCTTCACACCTGATTTCGCCATGACGGCTGCATGCGGGCCGACTGGAGACCACGTCCCAGTATAATGCCTGTCTGCAAGTTACGGAATTCCGCCCATGCCCTCGTTCGACATCACTTCGGAAGTCAATAAAGTTGAACTGAAAAATGCAGTTGATCAGGCCAACAAGGAGATACAAACACGTTTCGATTTCAAGGGATCGGATGCCCGAATCGAGCAAAAAGAGCTGGTCCTGACGCTTTATGCCGATGATGATTTCAAGCTGCGACAGGTCGTGGATCTGTTTCAGACCAAATGCGGCAAGCGTGGTGTTGACACGCGTGCGCTGGATTTGCAGAAACCGGAGAAAATCGGCACCAAAATAAAACAGATCGTCAATGTCAAGGAAGGCATAGACCAGGAAAAGGCGAAGAAAATCGTCAAGCTCGTCAAAGACAGCAAAGTAAAGGTTCAGGCGAGCATACAGGGCAACGCGGTTCGGGTTTCCGGAGCCAAGAGGGACGATCTGCAGGATGCCATTCAACTGGTGCGCGATTCAATCAAGGAAATTCCGCTGCAGTTTGGCAATTTCAGGGACTGAAGGCTCCTTGTTCGGAAGCGAGCCGATCAGCCTGCGCGGTCCAGGCCGGCTATCCAGCGATCGTAGAGCACCTTGGCAACCTCGTTGAGGGACCGGGTGCGAAAATTCAGGTCCTTTAGCATTTCCTCCGGCGACTGCACCGATGGTGTCCGCGCCGCGAGAGCCGTGACTTCCTTGTGCCAGTCCGCGCACCAGGCACGGATGAGTTCCGGCGTCATTTCGACATGACACTGCATGGCCAGATGCCTGCCCATCGAGAACGCCTGGTTTTTACAGTAATCGCTGGATGCAATCAATTGCGCATCAGGGGGGATCGAGAATGTCTCGCCGTGCCAGTGGAAGGATTCGAAATCCGCCAGTTCGCCGAACCATCTTCGCGCCTCCGCATTTTGCGTGACTTCGACCCTCCCCCAGCCGATTTCCTTCACCGGATTCCTGATCACCTCCCCACCCAGCGCCCGTGCGATTAGCTGCCCGCCCAGGCAGTGCCCCAACACAGGCACGTCCTGCGCAACACCCGCCTGAATCAGCGAAAGCATGGGCGGTATCCAGGGCAGCGCATCGTTCACACTCATGGGTCCGCCCATGAATACCAGACCAGAAAACCCCCGAGGGTCCGCCGGTACAGGCTCGCCCTCGTCGATCCTGAACACGCGCCACGCAATGCCTTGCTCCTCGATGTATGTGGCAAAATATCCCGGGCCTTCAGTCACGCTGTGGAGAAATATGGCAATCGGTTTCATGATTGAACTCTGCTTCCTTCAGACCACCTGGCTTCAACAGGATTAATGCCATGTGCAATGCCCTGGTACGATTTCTCCCCCAATCCGTCCTTCGATATTGTATTGCTCTTGCCTTGTGCGCAGTGAGCGGGTCTGCATTGGGCGTCGAAGTCACTGTCGTCGGGCTCTCACCCAGCAAAGCGGTGGTTCAGATTGACGGAGGCACGCCCAGAACGCTTTCAGTCGGCCAGAAGACTACGGAAGGCGTGACGCTGATCTCAATCGAGCGTGGCGAGGCCACTTTTGATATCAGCGGCAGGCGCCGCGTAATGAAAATGGGTCAGCAGCACGCCACTACAAACGACTCCACCGCAGCCAGCGTAGTACTCAGCGCGGATACCCGCGGGCATTTCGTGGCGGACGGACAGATTAACGGAGGGGCAGTCCGATTCATAGTGGACACCGGTGCTACCGTGGTCGCGATGTCATCCACCGACGCGCAACGCCTGCGAATCAACTACCGCAAAGGGCAGCCGACCCAGATGAACACTGCCAACGGCATTGCTCCCGCCTGGCGCGTCAAGCTTGATACGGTGCGTGTTGGCGGAATTAGCATGGACAATGTCGATGCGGTGGTCATGGAAAACCAGACCATGCCTGTGCTGCTGGGAATGAGTTTCTTGAATCGTACAAACATGCGCCGGGAAGGCCAGACCCTGACGCTTACCAAGCGTTTCTGACTCCGATTACTTCCGGGACTTGTCGCGTTCAATCAGGGCGTAAGCGCTGTGGTTGTGAATTGATTCAAAGTTTTCCGACTCGACGACGTATCGATCGATGCGCTTGTCTCGATTCAGATCCGCAGCAATATCCCGCACCAGATCTTCGACGAACTTGGGGTGGTCGTATGCAAATTCGGTCACGAATTTCTCGTCCGGCCGCTTCAACAGGCCATACAACTGACTGGAGGCGTGCTTTTCCGCGTACTCCACCAGTTCTTCTATCCACACAAACTCCCTGGTGCAGGCCGAAATCGTGACATGCGAACGCTGATTGTGCGCCCCATATTCAGATATGTTCTTTGAACAGGGGCAAAGGCTCGTAACCGGCACGACAACCTTCATGTTGAAGGTACGCTTTCCGCCTTTGATTTCACCCACGAAGGTCACCTCGTAATCCATCAGGCTGAGCACCTTGGAAATCGGCGCCGCCTTGTTGATGAAATACGGAAAGGCCATTTCTATGATTCCCGATTCTGCCTCCAGTCGCTGAATCATGTCTTCCAGCATCACCTTGAACGACTCGACGGAAATCTCCCGCTCGTAGCTGTTGAGTATCTCCAGGAAACGCGACATGTGCGTGCCCTTGAACTGATGGGGCAGGCCGACATACATGTTAAACATCGCAATGGTGTGCTGGATTCCGCCGCCACGTTCGGCCACCCGAACAGGATGTCGAATTGCCTTGACGCCAACCTTGTCAATGGCCAGTTTGCGCTTGTCAGCGCTGCTTTGAATGTCAGGAATGACAACCCGATCGCGTGTATTCATGTTCTGGTCTCTTGCGGGGAATACCCGCCAAATTGGCAATCCATTCGGGATGCAGGGGAAACGATACGCCCCGCAAAATCACGATTTAATTCTAGCATGTTGATTGAGCCACCTCACCCGAATCCCCTGATAGGAGAACGGGTATGTTTATTGATGAAATACAAAATTCTCGATAAATTCAGTGGCAGCGTTCTTGGTTCGACGCGGCAATCGATCCCCTGCCCCCGGGAATCTCAGGCAGAGTTTGCCAAGCGGGATTTTATCGACCGCAATATCCCAGGGCGATCCAGCCCGACCGAGGCAAGCAGCAATCCGGGATCGCCATGATCAATGAACCGGTCGGGAAGCCCGATCTGCAATAAGGGCACTGCCATTCCAAGCGAAGCAATCGCCTCTGCGACCGCCGCTCCGGCACCGCCTTGAATCTGATGCTCCTCCACGGTAACCAGCAATTGATGTCCCTTCACCGCTTCGGCGATGGCCTCATGGTCTATCGGCTTGACAAATCGCATGTCGTAGACCGTGGCGTCAAGATCCTCTCCGGCCTCAAGCGCGGCCTGCACCATGGAGCCGAAAGCCATGATTGCTATCTTGCTGCCCTGGCGCCTGAGTTGCGCCTTGCCCAAAGGCAGCGCGGCCATCTCCTTGACAATGGCCGCACCCGGCCCGCTGCCGCGCGGGTAGCGGACCGCCGCTGGCGTATCAAGCTGGCAGGCGGTGTAGAGCATCTGGCGGCATTCATTTTCGTCAGATGGAGCCATGATCACCAGGTTCGGTACACAACGCAGATAGGCGATGTCAAACACACCATTATGCGTAGCGCCATCGCCGCCCACGATCCCTGCGCGATCCAGTGCGAACACCACCGGCAGTTTCTGGATGGCGATATCGTGTATCAACTGGTCGTAGCCACGCTGTAGAAAAGTCGAATAAATCGCAAGTACCGGCTTCATTCCCTCGCAAGCCAGACCGCCCGCAAAGGTCACCGCATGCTGTTCGGCTATTCCAACGTCGTAATACCGGTCTGGATATTTCTGCGCAAATTTGACCAGGCCCGAACCCTCACGCATTGCCGGCGTGATGCCGACAATTTTGGGATCGATCTCGGCCATGTCGCAAAGCCAATCACCGAATATCTGCGTATAGGTAGGCCGCCCCCCAGCGGATTTCTTGATGCCTTCAGCCGGATTGAACTTTCCAGGACCGTGATAGAGCACGGGATCGGCCTCGGCAAGCTTGTAACCCTGGCCTTTTTTCGTGACCACATGCAGAAATTGCGGGCCTTTGAGCGCCCTGATATTTCGCAGGGTAGGCACCAGCGCATCCAGATCATGCCCGTCAATGGGGCCGATGTAATTGAAGCCGAACTCCTCGAACAGCGTTGATGGGAAAACCAGCCCTTTGGCATGCTCCTCGACTTTTTTGGCGAGTTCAAGCAAGGGTGGCACACCGCCCAGCACGCGCTCGCCGGCTTTCTTGGCTGCGGCGTAAAACCGCCCCGACATGAGGCGGGCCAGATACCGGTTCAATGCACCGACAGCTGGCGAAATTGACATATCGTTGTCATTAAGGATGACCAGCAGATCGACATCCATCACGCCGGCATTGTTCATCGCCTCGAAGGGCATGCCTGCGGACATCGCGCCATCGCCGATCA
>JBCKLP010000183.1:0-5034 GCA_038903735.1 Burkholderiales bacterium
ATGCTGCTCTCCTGGGTGGGAACGACGATCGCGCAAAGTGTTCGCCAATACGCGGTGCTTCACGCGCCGGCAGGTTTGATGCTCAGCCTGCGGTCCGGCGCGCCTTGAGCAGGCGCGGCACGATCAGCATCAACACCGCAATGGCCATGATTGTGCCGGAAATTGGCCGTGTCACGAAGGTGGAAAATTCGCCCGCGCTGATGGTAAGCGCCTGGCGCATGGACTGCTCGGCCATGGGACCGAGGATCAGGCCCATCACCAGGGGCGCCACCGGGAAATCAAAGCGCCGCATCACGAAACCGATGAGGCCGAAGAAATACAGCATGCCCACATCGAACACCGAACCACTGGCACCGTACACACCCGCTGTGGAAATCAGGATGATGCCGCCATACAGCCAGGGTGCGGGTATGCGCAGCAACTGTACCCACAGACCCACCAGCGGCAGGTTGAGGATCAGCAAGATGATATTGCCCACATAGAGGCTGGCAATCAGGGTCCACACCAGTTGCGACTGTTGCTCAAAGAGTAGCGGCCCCGGCGCAATGCCGTAACTGGTGAAGGCCGACAGAAGAATCGCGGCGGTGGCCGAAGTCGGGATGCCCAGCGTCAGCAGAGGCATCAGCACGCCGGCGGCCGCGGCATTGTTGGCTGCCTCGGGGCCGGCCACGCCCTCGATGGCGCCCTTGCCGAACTCCTCGGGATAGGCGCAGAGCTTTTTCTCGGTGTAGTAACTGAGCAGCGTGGGCAGTTCGGCGCCGCCGGCCGGCATGGCGCCAATCGGAAAGCCAAAGAAGGTGCCGCGCAGCCAGGGTTTCCAGGAGCGGCGCCAGCCCTCGCGGTCCAGCCACAGGGAGCCGGATATTTTCTCCACCTTGCCCTCCGCAGCGTGCCCTTTCCATGCCATGAACATGGCCTCACCCACGGCAAACAAACCCACCGCGACGATGGTGACTTCCAGACCGTCCAGCAATTCAGCCTGCCCGAAGGCAAAGCGGTGCTGGCCGGTTTGCAGGTCCACGCCAACCATGCCAAACAACAAGCCGAGGTTCAGGCTCACCAATCCGCGCAGCAGCGAATTGCCCAGCACCGAGGTGACCGCGACCAGCGCGAGAATCATCAGCGAAAAATATTCGGCGGGACCTAAACGCAGCGCCGCCTCGACAATCAGCGGCGAAAAGAAGGTGAGCGCCACTGTGCCTATGGTGCCGGCAACAAAGGAGCCGATGGCCGCGGTGGCCAGGGCCGGACCGGCCAGGCCGCGCCGCGCCATTCGATTGCCTTCGAGCGCAGTCATCACTGTCGAGGATTCGCCCGGGGTGTTGAGCAGAATGGAAGTGGTCGAGCCGCCGTACATGGCGCCGTAGTAAATACCCGCGAACAACACAAACATCGCGGTGGCCGGCACCTTGAAGGTCAGCGGCAGGAGAAGCGCAATGGTGAGGGCGGGCCCTATTCCGGGCAGCACCCCCACCAGCGTGCCGACCAGGCACCCGAGGAAGCCATAGATCAGCACGCCGGGTTGCAGCGCGTGGGAAAAACCTTGGGCGAGCTGGGCGAAGGCGTCCATGTCAGAAGGGCAGATGCAGGAGTTCGTTGCCGAGTTTCAGGGTCAGCAGCTTGTCGAACAGCAGCCACACCACCAGCGTAGCCACCGCGCCCCAACCGATGATCGCCCTCCAGCGGCGCGCGCCGAAGGCTCTGGCCACAGTGGCAAAGCCGATCACACCGCCGGCAAAAAAACCAAACAGATGCAGTCCCAAAGGCGCGAGCACCATGCCTGCCAGCATCCAGCCCAGGCGCGCGTTGGCGCCATCGCGCAGCGGCTCATCGGTACTGCGAGCTTCGTCGGGGATTTTGCCGCGCAGCGCCTGCACCAGCGCGCAAATCGCGAGCAGTGCCAGCGAGCAGGAAAGCACCAGCGGAAACGCGCTTGGGCCGACACTGGAGAACCCTGGTCCATGCGGAATACTCCACGCGCCCCAGATGGCGAGTGCGGAGAGCGCTGCCAGCGCCAGCGCCGCCAGCAGCGCTGCGCGCAAGCTCACTTAAGCGAGTCCCAGATCCCTCATGACGGTGCCAGTATCGGCAATATCCTGGGCAAGATATTTTTCAAAAGCACTGCCGGCCATATAGGCATCTGCCCAGCGACGCTTGCTCAAAATCTCTTTCCAGCCCGGCGTGGCATGCATGGCGGCGACCAGTTTTTCCAACGCCGCGCGCTGCGGCGGCTGGATGCCCGGGGCGGCGAACACTCCGCGCCAGTTGACCGCCACCACATCCAGTTGCATCTCCCGCAGGGTAGGTACATCCACGCCCGGAATGCGTGTGGCGCCCGAGACCGCCAGGGGCCGCATGCGCCCGCCCTTGATCTGCTCTTCGAATTCCGAATAACCGGAAATGCCCGCACCCACCTGCCCGCCGATGATGGCGGCATTGGCCGGACCACCGCCGGCGAAGGCGACGTAGGCGCCTTCCTTGGGGTTGCGTCCCAGCGCTTTCAACAGGAGACCGAGCAGAAGGTGGTCGGTGCCGCCCGCGGAGCCGCCCGCAACCGATACTTTTTTAGGGTCGGCTTTCAGGGCACTGACCAGATCGCCGAAAGATTTGATGGGCGAATTAGCGGGCACCACGATCACCCCGGCTTCTTCCGTCAGGCGCGCAACGGGCACCACATTCTGGATATTGATCGGGCTCTTGGAGCTCAAGCCCGCGCCAACCATGACCGAGCCGCCGACCATCAGCGCATTGGCCTGGCCCTTGCGCTGGTTCACAAAACGCGGCAGGCCCACCATGCCACCCGAGCCGCCGACGTTCTCGAATTGAAAACTGCCCACCAGGTCCGCACTCTTGCAGGCCTGCTCAATGGCGCGCGCCGTGCTATCCCAGCCGCCGCCGGGCGCCGCGGGCACAAACATGAATATGGAATCGAACAGCGGTGCCGACCAGGCCGGCAAGGGCAGCGCGGCCGCCCCCAGTGCGCCGACAGTCAGCAGAAATTCGCGACGCGTGGTCTTCATGAAAAGCTCCTCTTTGTTGGACGTACGGGATTGTGCGACGAAATCGGGCTTGCCGCTACTGCGCAATGCAGCGCAATGCAGCGAGTGCGCATGCAGCGAGTTTCCGATCTGTCCGCTTCCGTAGCACGACATCTGTCCGGTTTTCATACTGCCCTGTGCCGTGAAGGCAGCAGAATGAACGCAAGCGATCCCACCACCAGGAGCAGCGCCGCGAAATCACTCAGGCGCGGCTGCTCGCCGAGGACCAGCATGCTGAACATCACACCCATCACCGGCACCGCGGTGACAGAGATGGAGGACACCGCCGCGGAAGTGAGCATGACGATGCGGAACCACATCCACTGGGCGAATATGCTGGAAATGATCGCGCCGTAGAGCACCGCCAGCATCACCGGCCAGGGCAGGAAGAAGGGATGCAGCGGTCCCTCCTCCAGCCACAGCGCCAGCAGCAGCATGGGAATAAAGGAGACCAGTGTCTGCCAGGCAGTGAATGAGAGCACCGGCAGATCCACCGGCCAGCGCTTCATCACCACCGTGCCTATGGCCCAGAACACGGCCGAACCAATCAGAAGCAGCGCCCCCAGCGGCGAGCGGCCGATGGCAAACAATTCGTCGCCAAGCAGCAGGGCCATGGCGGCGAGGCCCAGCGCCAGCCCGCACAGCTTGCGCTGGGTTATCGGCTCGCGCAGGAGCCAGGCCGACAAGGGCACGGTCCACAGGGGAAAGGTGTAGGCCAGAATGGTGGCGCGTCCCGCGGGCAGCAGTTGCAGCCCGAGGATCATCATCACGCTCCAGCCAATCATGTTGAAAAACGCGATGGTGATCAGCCGCGGCAGGGTCCCAGGCGGCATGCGCAGGCGGGTGCCGGACAGCCAAGCGATCAGAAACAGCCCGCACATCGCGCCGAACATCGCAAAGGCGCGATAGCGCAGCGGCTCCATGCCCGAAAGGGAGAGCTTCATGCAGGGCCAGGATAATCCCCAGAGGATGGCCACCATCGCCAGCATCCAGTACACCGACACTGGAATTGGCGCCTCCCTTGCATTCAACGCCGGTGCGGGCATGGGCTCAGGTCTTCTGTGCAGGCAGCCTGCCGGGGAACATGACACTGGCCAGAGCCGCCACCACCAGTATCAGCGCAAAGAGGTCAGTGAGCCGGGGCTGCTCGCCCAGCACAGCCAGGCCCGAGAACACACCGACGATGGGCACGGCGAGAATGGAAATCGAGGCCACTGTGGCCGTGGTGACTGCCACCAGACGGAACCAGATCCACTGGCACACCAGCGCGGCGATTACCGCGGCGTAAAGCGCGCCGAACATGGGTCCCGTTGAAAGACCGAATGGATGGAATGGCCCGTCCTCCAGCCAGATCGTCATGGGCAGCAGCACCACCATCGCCACCAGATTGACCCAGGCGGCAAAGGTGCTGGCCGGCACCGGTACAGACCATTTCTTGGTCAGAATGGTGGCAATTGCCCAGCAGGTGGCCGTGCCGAACATCAACAAGGCCCCGAGCGGCGAGCGGCCGACGGAATATATTTCATCTCCCATCAACAGTATCAGGCCGGCCAACCCCGCGACCAGGCCCAAGATGCGGCGCGGCGTCAGCGGCTCGCTCAAAAGCCAGGCCGACAGGGGCACGCTCCATACCGGAAACATATAGGCGATGATGGCCGCCCGCCCCGACTCCATCAGGCGCAAGCCGTAGGCCATGCACAGGCTCCAGCCCACTGCAGCAAACATTGCCACGCCGGCGATTTTGAAAAATGCCGCGCGCGATACCCACAGCGGCGCCCGCATCGCCCAGCAAATACCCAAGAGGCCGAAGCCGCCCACCGTTACGCACCACACGCGAAAGCGCAACGGCGGCATCTCCACCAGGGCGAGTTTCATCAGCGGCCAGGAGACGCCCCAGAGTATGGCGAGCCCGATCACCAGCCAATAGACGGAGGCAGGTATCGCATGCGTGGATTTCATCGGGAATTATTTTTGAAATTGATCGGGGGCAAGAAGG
>JBCKLP010000184.1:0-4927 GCA_038903735.1 Burkholderiales bacterium
GGGGACTACGGGTGGAGCTGCTTTGGAGCAGGGATACAACAGCAACACCAGCACGATCATCACCGCAACCGTCAATGCCACCGGTAATGTGTTGACCAACGACACCGATAGCAACAGTGACGCCCTCACAGTCACGCAAATATCAAGCGGCTCAAAAGGCACAAGCACGAGTGTGACTGGTTCTACGAATGTGGTTGGTCAATACGGCACCTTAACCATTGGCACCAATGGCGCCTACAGTTATGCCGTTGATAACAGCAACACTACAGTTGACGCCTTGCGTGCAGGCAATGTGAGCGAAATATTTACCTATACCATCAGCGACGGCAAGGGTGGCACTGCAACTGCAACACTGACCATACAGATCAACAGTAGCAATGACGCGCCGGTGGCGGCCAATGATTACAACGTGGCGAAGGAAATTACCACAGCGTCAAATACCGGATTTACTGCGACGGGTAGTGTATTGACCAATGACAAGGATGTGGATAGCGGAGACACAAAAACGATATCTGGTCTTGCCACTAACGGAACAATCACATCGTCTACAGCCTCTAACACCAGTGGCACAGCCTCATTAAGTTTCACCGGGGACAACGGATTTCCCGCCGTGGGCGCTGGAAGAGCTTTATACGTAAACATAGCTGGAACATATCGGGCCGTTTATGCAAGTGATTCCACAACTCAAGTCACGGTGGTAAGCAAATCGGACCCTTCAGGTTTAAATAACTGGATCATTGTGTTGAGCGGCACACCTGCTTCTTACGACACAAACGGTATTGCCGGTGGGGACACTTCAATATCAAATCTCGCTAGTTTTTTTACAACAAATAGTTCGGTTGGTTTTGAAACCTCAACTTCGCCCATCGAAAATACGACACAAATGAAGACTGCCACGGTTGCGTCAACCGCTACAACAGGCTTCTCGACCTTGTCCGGTTGGTCTGCCCTTTCTGGCACGGTAGCTGTCGGCATGAGCGTCAGCGGCACTGGCGTCACCGCAGGCACCAAAGTCAGTGAAATAACCTATACAAGCGGCGTGCTCACTAGCATCAAGCTTGACCAAGTGCTCACTAGCACTGCTGGCGGCGACTTTACGTTCTCCGGGGTTGGATCTACTGGTGTCAACCTGCAAGGCGCGCACGGCACATTGAATCTCGCAGCCGACGGCACCTATACCTACACCCCCACCACCGATAATCCGAACCTGTCCAGTGGTCAATCCGCAGTCGAAGTCTTCGACTACACGATGCGAGATACAGCCGGCGTCACCAGCGCAGCCAAGTTGTACATCACCGTTTACGGTAGTGGCACGACTGATCCAGTTCTAACAAACGATACAGCAACGGCGACAGAGCTCGGGGTCACTGCTGGCGCTAACGCCACGGGTGACGTTCTCTCAAATGACAAAGAGTCAACATCTGCCGGAACAAACGTGATAGGAACGGGCTACGTCGCCCAAGTTGGACTAGCAGGCTCTGGATCATTGACGACTATTGACACAAATAACGACGGCCGGACGACAACCCAAAGTGCGAATGTAGGCGGCACCTACGGGACCTTGAACATAAACGACCGTGGTGTTTTCGAATACACCATAACCAACAATAACGCCACAGTTGATGCCTTATTGCCTGGTCAAACTCTGACCGAGACATTCAATTATCAAATCAAAAACACGTTAAGCCCTGTTGGGTCGTCATGGCCCACCTTAACCATCACTATCCAGGGCACCAACGATGCCCCGGTTGCCGTTGTTGATACAGGCACAGTTTCTGAAGACAACGTGCTAACGAGCACTGGTAGTGTGTTGGCCAATGACACCGATGTGGACAGTGGCGATACAAAAACCGTGTCAAAGGCTATTGCCGGTGCGGTTACGCCTACAACACTCGTGACAGGGGGTACCACGTCAGCCAACGGCTTGTCCATCGGCGGAACCTACGGCACTTTGGTTTTGGGTGCGGACGGCACCTACAAATACACCTTGGCCACCTCCGCTGATCCCACACGCTTTGCCGCGCTGCAGGCCTTGACCAATGGCACGGTGGTCAGCGAAGTCTTCACGTATGAAGTGAAAGACACCAATGGCGCCACATCAACAACCACCTTGACGATTAGCGTGACAGGCGCCAACGAGTTGCCGGTCAACCGGTTCAATGGCACTGAAATGAGTTCAACCGCCACGACCACCGTGACGACGGCCATGAATACAGCACTGGTATTTACCGGCTCCAATGCCTTGAGCGTTGCGGATGCTGACAGCAACTTGGCCTCAATCACTTTGAACGTGGACAATGGAACGCTTTCATTCACGTCAACGCCAGCAGCGGTTATCCTGAGTGCACCCAGCGGTAGCACAATCACCATCTCCTCTGGAAACCAAGCCCAACTCAACGCAGCGCTGGCATTGTTGCGATACACCCCGACAACAGGGTTTACCGGCACTGATTTTCTGACGATATCCAGTCTCGACAGCTTGGGCGGGCGCGATAGCGACGGCATCGCCATCAACATCCCCACCGTTTTCACCGGCCCCACCGTGCTGGAAAGCGATCTGGCTGCAGGCAGCAACCCCACTGGCACGGGTGAATCCGCAACGGCAACGCTCACTTTCCCAACAGGCCAGACTTTTGGCACCACCAACCAAAGCGGCACAGACACCTTCGGCACCTGGACCCTCGACGCCAGCAGTCGCGTCTTTACCTTCAACCTGACCAGCGCACCCTCGGTTTCAGGTGCATCCAGTACGAGAAGCATCAACGTCATTACTTATGACACCACAGGGAATGCCGTTACCAATACCGTCACGGTGACGGTTACGGATGATGTGCCCACAGCCAATGCAGATGCACGCAGTGTGACTGAAGGATCGATAGCAGCGCCTGCAGCAAATATCAGTGGCAATGTCTTCGCCTCCGGCGTGACAGGAGATGTAGCCGACGTCATTGGTGCCGATGGCAGCAGCAATCCGGTTGTCAAAGTTATTGCAGGAAGCGCCACGCCAACCACGACAGTCGCAGCCAGTAGCACCAGCGCAAGCAGTGGAACAGTCGTAACGGGTTCATACGGCACCCTAACCATCGGCGCCAACGGCAGCTACATCTACGACTTGGATGATGCCGATGCCACAGTCGATGCCTTGAACACCGGCTCTTCCCTTTCAGAAGTATTCACATACCAAATTGCGGATGCCGATGGCGACCTAAGCAACACGACATTGACCATCACCATCAACGGTCTTTCAGACTCAGCTGGTAGCACGCCAACCGTCAGCATCAACAATGTCTTGGTCAATGAAGGCTCGCCCTATGCTGTGTTTACAGTGAGCCTGAGCAACGCCAGCAGCGGGGCTATCAGCTTTACGCCGACCCTTGCCAATGGCACAGCAACAGTGGGTACAGACACTGGCGCGACGCTGCAGTACTACAACGGGTCAAGTTGGGTAAGTGCGAGCAGTGGAATCACGATCGCAGCCGGTGCAACCAGCGTTCTAGTCAGGACAACGATCACCAATGACAGCCCAGCGGTATATGAAGGCAGTGAAGCCTTTACTCTCAGCACAGGCACGATCACAGGCACGGTAACCAACACTGGGGCAGCTACTGGAACGGGAACGATCCTAGACGATGGCACGGGCAGCCTGTACCCCGACACCACCACGGGTGCCACCGGCACAGGAACGCTGGATGACGACCGGGCGCTGAGCGTGAACACGATCACGGTGAACGAGGCCTCGCCGTATGCGGTGTTCACGGTGACGGGGGTGGCCGGGCAGCAGGTGAGTCTCGCGCTAGGCAACACGGCGGTGACCAGCGATGTGGATGCGACGCTCGGCACGGACACGGGCAACGCGGGCACGGGCGTGCCGCTGCAGGTCTACAACGGCACGGCGTGGGTGAATTACGTGGCCGCGAGCCTGGTGACAATCCCCACTGGCGGCACGACGCTGCTGGTGAGGACAGCGATCACCAATGACACCACGAGCGAAGGCGCGGAGACCTTTACGCTGACGGCGACCAATACGGGCGGGACGGGGGCGACGGGGATTGCGACGATCAACGACCAGGGCGGTGGCGACATCATCCCCGATGGCCCGGGAACGCCAGACCCGAATGCGGTGAAGGGAGATGACCGGCCGCTGACGGTGAGCAGCCTGACGGTGAACGAAGCCTCGCCCTATGCGGTGTTCACGGTAACGGGGGCATCGGGACAGAAGGTGAGCCTGGCACTCGGAAACACGGCGACGAACGCGGACGTGGATGCGGCGCTCGGTACGGACACGGGCGTGCCGCTACAGTATTACAACGGCACGGCGTGGGTGGACTACGCAGCCAACAGCCTGGTGGCGATCCCCGCTGGGGGCACGACGCTGCTGGTGAGAACGACGATCATCAACGACACGATCAATGAAGGGAATGAGACCTTTACGCTGACGGCGACCAACACCGGCGGCACGGGGGCGACGGGGATAGCGACGATCAACGACCAGGGCGGCGGGGATATCATCCCGGATGGCCCGGGAACGCCTGATCCGAATGCGGTGAAGGGGGATGACCGGCCGCTGACGGTGAGCAGCCTGACGGTGAACGAGGCCTCACCGTACGCAGTGTTCACGGTAACGGGGGCATCGGGACAGAAGGTGAGCCTGGCCCTCGGAAACACGGCGGTGACCACCGATGTGGATGCGACGCTCGGCACGGACACGGGCAACGCGGGCACGACAGTGCCGCTGCAATACTTCGACGGCACGGCGTGGGTGAATTACGTGGCCGCGAGCCTGGTGACAATCCCCACTGGCGGCACGACGCTGCTGGTGAGGACGGCGATCACCAATGACACCACGAGCGAAGGCGCGGAGACCTTCACGCTGACGGCGACCAATACCGGCGGTACCGGCAACACGGGCATCGCCACCATCAAGGAC
>JBCKLP010000185.1:0-4920 GCA_038903735.1 Burkholderiales bacterium
GCCGGGGGTGACATAGACCAGTTTCCCCGGTCTTGCCTTGGCGAAAGCAATCAGCTCGCGCAGCGAGCTTACCGGCACCGTATCGGTCTGCACCACCAGGTAGAAGGGCAATTCGGTGAGCTGTCCCACCGGATAAAAGTCTTCCAAAAATTTGTACTGGCGCGGCAGGTTCATCGCCTCGCCGATCACCAGCGCGCTGCCGCCCAGCAGCAGCGTATGACCATCGGGCGCCGACCGTTTCGCATGGGCGGTGCCGATGGTGAAATTTCCTCCGGGGCGGTTGTCGACCACGATGCTGCCCAGGCCTTCGCGCGCGCCATCGACGATGACGCGGGCGACCAGATCGTAGGCCGCACCCGGGCTCGACGGAACCACCAACTGCAAGGGGCGCGATGGAAAGCCCTGTCCAAGCACCGCAGGCGGCAACAGCAGGCATGAGGCCAGCACCCATGCCGCGCCTGCTTTGCAAGCACCGCAACTTTCCATTGCCTTGCCCCCCTGTAAAATGTCTTGACGAGAAAACCGTCACTCATTGTATGCTGACGCTGGTTCAGGCGCGGTCCATTCGGCAAGCGCTACCGGTATCCGGCCACGGCCGAAGACTTTGCGCTCAACGCACCATCAAGGGGAATGAAATGAAAGTCCTGTTTGCCGTTTTCGCAATGTCCGCAGTGGCACTTGCGCTGCCACCTTCGGCCGCCATGGCGCAAACCGATTTCCCGGCCAAGAGCATTCGTCTCTTTGTCGGCTTCCCGCCCGGCGGATCAACCGATTTGCTGGCCCGCATCCTGGCGCAGGAAAGCCGCGCGCGCCTCGGACAGGATGTGGTGGTGGTCAACCGGCCCGGCGTGACCGGTTCCCTGGCGGTGAATGAAGTCATAGCCAGTCCTGCCGACGGCTACACCATCGGCATTTCGCCGAGCAGCACGCTGACCCTGAGTCACATGTTCCAGAACATCCGCCCCGATTTGCTGGAGAACACCGGCGCGCTGCTGATGGTCGGCCGCCAGCGCGTGGGCATCGCCGCCAAAAGCGACAGCGAAATACGTACGTTCCGGCAATTCGTCGACGCGGCGCGCAAGGCGCCGGGAAAACTGTCTGTCGGCATACCCGGCACGGGCACGCTTTCGGAATTGATCATCCGCGCGGTATTTCTGCAGGAAAAAATCGATGTCACCCTGGTGCCCTTCCAGGGCGATGCGCCCATCGTCACCGCATTGATGGGCAATCATGTAACCGCCGGTAACTTCTCCGCCGGTGGCTGGGCCCAGCATGTGCGCGCCGGCACCATGCGGCTGCTGGCCTCGCTGGAATCGGAACGTGCTGATGTCGCCCCGGATGTCCCGACGCTGATGGAATTGGGTTACGACCTCAAGGGCAACGCAATTCAATACATGTTTGCGCCCAAAGGCCTGCCGGGCGCGGTGCGCAAGCGCCTGATTGATGCCTTTACCGAAGCCAGCCGCACGCCGGCATTCATCGACCTTGCCACCCGCAACGCACTGTATGACGCCAATATCCTGGTGGGCGATGCGCTCGATCAATACCTCGTCAAGGACCGCGCAGGCCTCGCAGCCCTGGTGAACCGCCTCGGCATCAAGAAGCAATAAAATCGAGCGGCACTCACCCCTGAATCCTGTTGATTAACCATCAATCGGGAGAACACATGCAAGTCCGAGCTTTGAAAATCCTTACCGTGGCGATGGCAATCAGCGCCGCATCCGCAACCCTGGCGCAGTCCTATCCCGTGAAACCGGTGCGCGTAGTGCTGGGCGTTTCCGGCGGCGGGGAAACGGTGGCGCGCATCTATGCGCAGGAAATGTCCGCAGGACTGGGCCAACCGGTCATCGTCGATCCGCAAAGCGCAGCGGGTGGTTCGGTAGGCGCTTCCATGGTCGCGCGGGCCGCGCCCGATGGTTACACCCTCCTCTATGCCTCACCCAATTCGCAAGTGTTCCGCCTGTTTCTGGTGAAGGATGTGGGTTATGACCCGATCAAGGATTTCACCTCCATCGCGAAGAACGTGACCACGCCGCTCGCCATCGCCGCCAGCAGCGCGTTTCCGGTGTCCTCACTGCAGGAATTCATCGACTACGCGCGCCGCAATCCGGGCAAGGTCAGCTACTCCACCACCGGCATTGGCACCGGCCACCACCTGAATTCGGAGCATCTGAAAAGCCTGACCGGCATCGACTTTGTTCACGTGCCTTACAAAAGCGGGCCGCAACAGGTGCAGGACCTGATCGGCGGGCGGGTGCAGATGGCGGGAAGCATCCTTTCCAATCTCCTGCCGCTGGCAAAAAGCGGCAAGGTACGCCTGCTGGCGATCATCGGCCGCGAGCGCAATCCGCTGGCCCCCGAGGTACCCACCGTGCGCGAGATCGTGCCAGGTTTCGAAAGCCTGGAAGGATGGAGCGCCTACTTCGGGCCCGCGGGCCTGCCACGTCCTGTTGTCCAGCGCATTCACGCGGAAATCTCGCGGGCCGGTGCACTGCCCACGGTGCGCACCAGCCTGGAACAGGCCGGCTATGGCGTCGACATCAGCACGCCGGAAGAACTCGATGCGCTGCTGCGTAGCAATATCATGCTCGGCGCCAAGCTCGCCGCCAGGGCAGGTGTGCGCCCTGAATAATCCGGCGCTCAAGTCGCCGCGAAACGGAAGTGAAATTTGATCAACGCAACACCAGGAGCGATAACAATGAAGCTCGCAATGCGTGCAATAGCCGCCGTGGCCGCCGGAGCCGCGCTGGTGCTGGGTTCCGGGACGAGCGGGGCGCAGAATTTTCCAGCCAAGGCCGTGCGCATCAGCTCGGTGTTTCCCACCGGACTCACACCCTCTCTCAAGAAACACAACCCAAGTCGCTGATTTGTAGTGCGCTTTTTAGACGGGTTGCTCGATAGCTACCATTTTCATGCCGAGCTTTTCGGCCCGCAGAGTCAACTGGCGCAGGACACGCTGGCGGTAACGCTCCTCGTAATAGTCCTGTCCTTGATCGACGTATTCCTCCCCCTTGGTGAGCATCGTGTAGATCAGCCGCGCCAGTTTGTGGGCTGCCGCGGCGACGGCCTTTGGCTTGTCCATGCGCGCGCACATGCGTCTGTAGTAGGCGCCCAATGCGGACTGGCTTGGGCGCAGAGCTGCCGCGGCCAAACGCAATGCCTGGGCGGCGTGATTGGCGCATCGTTTGGTTTTACCGCTCATCACCTTGCCCCCGGTGATCTTGGTGCCAGGGCACAAACCCAGCCAACTCGTGAAGTGCCCGACTGTGGCAAAGCGTGACATGTCCGTACCGGTCTCGCTGATGACTGCCAGCGCCGTGGTGACATCGATTCCGTCGATGCGTGTCAAATCCACACCGCACATCTTGAAGAGATGCGTGCGCAAATCGAACTTGGGCGCATTGCGAGAGCGCCCACGCTGCTTGCCTTTGGCGGGTTCACCATCGTGTGCCTGCAACCGTTGCAGTTGAGGCTCGATCTCGCGGTCGCATTCGGCCAGTTGCGTGCCGACGAAGTCGAATCCGCCCAGCGCCTGCTTGAGCGCGAACAAGTGTTCTGCTCGCCAGTTTCCTTGCAGGCTTTTGGCGATCTCCTCGATACTGGCGCGGATGCGGGCGTTCTTCATCGCGCCCAGGACGCGACCGTCACGTTCACCGGCCACAATGGCGCGCAGTATCTTTTGGCCTGTCTCGCCCACGACGTCGGAGATGACATTGGCCAACTGGACGTTCATTTGCGTGAGTGCCTTCTGCATGTGCTGCACGTGTCGACCTTGGCTCCTCAGCAACATTGCACGCTGACGCCACAGCGAGCGCAGCACGCACACCTGCTCGGCCGGACGAAATGCTCCGCTGAGCAGGCCATAGGTCATGAGCTGCTGCAGCCACTGGCAGTCCAACACGTCAGACTTGCGTCCTGAGACGTTCTTGACGTGACGCGCGTTGACCAACAGCACCGTGAAACCGCGCGACTCCAGCAATTCGAACAAGGGGATCCAGTAAACGCCGGTGGATTCCATGGCGACGGTGTCGACTTTGCAGGCTGTGAGCCAGTCGGCAACCGCATTGAGGTCCACCGTGAAACTGGGAAATTCGCGCACCGGCATGTCGTCTCGATCGGGCGGTACGGCCACAAAATGCGCGGCATTGCCAATATCGATACCTGCGGCGTTGGGGTGGGTAATCGTCAAGGCCGCTCGGGACTTGCCCGGTTTGAGGCTGATTTTTGCGTGACGTCGGGACATGGTTGTGGCTCCATCATTAAAGTTAAAATGTGGCGCCGCATCGGGTACGTCGTCTTGCTCACTCTCTCAAACGGGATATCAGCGCGTCGGCTGCAAACCGCCACGTCGATTCACCAATATCAATGACGTCACCCAGGACCACGCTCATACGCGGGCATTTAGCACCATTGTCTGATCGGTCTTCAGCAGCACCGCGCTCAACTCTGCCACATCGAAGGAAAAAAGTGTTTCTCCGGCGCGATTTGCGGCAGTCGGCCGATTACTACGCTCATCCGTCAATGGCTCCGGTGAGGCCAGTAGCTCTTGAATACTCTTTAACATTTCATTTCGCGGTGGATCGTGACTAGCCAGCCTAAATTCAGTGACACTTTCGTGGCTTTTTATTGACCAGATCGGAAAATCTCGGCTGCGAAGTCATCAAACGTAAAGCGAAGTGTGTTGCTTCTGGAGGATACCCACTCAGGCAGCAAACGTGCCGCCAGTTGAGCCTAGTTTTTGCAAGACTCGCCAATATAATTCATATTTAATTCCATAATTAGTATTTAAAATAGCGTATTAATTACGTAATTACTGTTCTTACCATTTTAAATGTTTTCATTGTTGTGCCCACTGACTACATGGGGAAAGGCCTTGACGCTCATCCGATTTGACCCGCTCCTGCTCACGAATCCTGACCC
>JBCKLP010000186.1:0-4902 GCA_038903735.1 Burkholderiales bacterium
CGCGCAACGCCCGTCGCAAGAACAGGTGTTCCTTAATCGCTGCGGCCAACCACTGACGCGCTTCGGTATCTATGCGGTAGTGGAGCGTTACGCGCTCAAGGCCCAGATCGATACGCCCTCACTGGCAACCAAGCGCGTCAGCCCACACAGCATTCGACATTCGACCGCAACCCACCTCTTGCGCGCCGGCGTCGATATCAACACTGTACGGGCATGGCTTGGTCACGTTTCTCTCGATACCACCAATGTCTACGCCGAAATCGATTTGGAGACAAAGGCTCAGGCGTTGGCTAAATGCGACATCTCCGGAAACCACAAAGCGAGCCGGCGGTGGGCAAAAAACCCCGAGCTGCTGGCGTTTCTGCGATCCTTGTAGTCAAGAATTTATGTGGTGTCCAGCCGCCTCGATCCGAGCGAATTTCGGCTGGGCGCCACATATTTGCCAACGCCACATATCGCACATTATGTGGTGCACCACATAATGTGCGGTAATTCTGCACGTACGGATCTGTGCGGGGGGCAGGGGGTAACCTCTGTCCCTACCGCAACCAATGGAACCACTGCTCCCATCTTGCAGGCCACATGACTTTCCCCTGACCCAGCACGATCATTCTTCTTGCCGAGTAGTCGCGTCTAATGCAGCGCGATCAAAATTGTTCGCTCTCAGCGCAAATTTCTTTGAGCACCTGTCAGCGCCACGGTATTCGATTTTCGCTTACCACCTAAATTTTGACTGTTTCCAAAAATTGCCAGTACTTAAGGGAACGTTGCTTCGGTGAATCCAGTAGCACGGGTCTGGTCAAATTGAACCGCGCAAACAACACACGGATTATGTGAGTCAAAGTGGTGTCCCGTTATAACGTCGAATGGCAGACCCTCTCGGCGTTCATCACCGAAGTTTGATCTCACGGCGCTCGCGAGAGGAGTTGAGAATCGCTAGAACTGTTTCCATGGTACCGCGGGCGAACCGGCCGTTATGAACCGGTGGCACGCCCTTGATCACGGCGTCGTGCAACTCAGTTAGGAGTTGGTCTCGCCCGGCCAATCCCGCACCAGTCGTGATCGGAATCTCGCGAACACCGTCATCTGAATAGATTAATACTCCGTCGTCAGACTGTCGCATATCACCACGTTCGCAGGTTACAATCAGGATGCCAAAATGCGGCTGATGTCGTGATGTCGAATGGCTTGGCGCGGTCGGTGCCGTTATCCCGTACCCATACCTAGTCCGACGTGCCTCTTCTTCCTGGCGTGCACCACTCAATTTCTGTAAGCTACGTCGGGCAGCACCGTGATTTGCCTGTTTCGGTTGGCCGCGCTCCCCGATCCAGCCGTGAAACTCGTCGCTATCGAAATGGTCGTAGCCGCTGTAGACGAGACTCGCGCATGCACCTCCCTCAAAGTCTAGAAATGCCAAGCAGCTACCTTCTGTCCTTCGTGCGGGATCGAGGATGCCTGCGGACGCCCGTACGCTGCGAACAGGCTCGCCGACCAAAAGCCGCGCGGTGTCGACCTGATGTGGTATCTGGTTGAATAGAATGCCTCCTCCTCGCTCGGTGTCGAGTTCCTCCTCTCGGCGCGGTCTATATAGAAAGTCTGTGTAATTTGACATTGCAATCATGGCGATGCGGCCCAGTTCGCCACTGTCGATAATCTCGCGCATGACGCGGATCGGCGCATCGAAGCTGTGTGAGTGTCCGACTATCATTACCTTGCCGGATCGATCCGCTGCATCGATCATTTCATCGCAATCCTTCAACGAGAGCGACATCGGTTTTTCGACCACAACATGTTTGCCGTACTTCGCAGCAAGAATCGCTTGTTCCTTATGGAACTGATGCGGTGTGGCGATATAGACAGCATCAATATCGTCACGCTGTAAGAGGGTGTCGGCGCTTGCGTGAACTCCAACATTATGATGACGGGCAAAATTATTGCGCAAGACGGGGTCAAGATCTGCGGCCCCGGCCAACACGACGCCAGGATGAATCGTGATGGCCGGAAAAATGCCTGCTCCGGCAGCGCCCAGTCCGATGATGCCGATTCGTAGCCTATTGCTTGAGTTCATGGACTGTTAAGGGTTTTTCTATGCAAGTAGTGCGCTAGCAGCCTGTCGGACTTAGGGGTTTTTCGCTTGCCACAAGGCTCTGAACTGCTTTTTAAAATTTTCGGACGGCGTTTGCGGCCTCACAATGCGCACTACGAGCATGTTGCTCTTCGTTAAAACCTAAGTCCGACAGGCTCCTAGGTGCTTCACAACTGAGAACCTGGCTGTTGTTAAGCAATTTCTAAACTGACGATTGTTTGTTGACCATTGTATTTCTCTGAAAGACGAATAAGCGACCCGCGGCGATCAGTCTGACTCTATATGACAAATTGTTCAGGCAGCGTCAAGCAGCCTCCCGGGTTGAATGACCAACCAATCGCGTGCGCCTTTGGCCCAGTTAACGTTTCGATTCAGCACAACGCTGGCGGACCGTATCTGGAAGCTCGCGGGGTTTTCTACCCCTGGAGGGACAGTTCCGTGTTCACTAAGACCCAGCGCAGCCTGGGTGCAACGTCGTCGAAAGCGTACGATACCCGCATCGGCCATACCTAGATGTTCAAGGGTACGGTCGGCGATGGATCCCATGCTTTCCTGAATTGCCGCATCCTGCAAAGCAACTCCAGGTAGCCCACTGAAGCGGGTGGTACGCTGCGCCTTTGAATCGAAGAGGTAATTGTTTCCCTTGTGTGCGGCGACGCGCCACGCGCCACCAGCTTCCGGACTTTTGGGGAGCATCCTCTCCGGCCGGACATGCAGGCCGCCACCGAGAATCTCGTATGCGCGGCTGGGCGACCAACGGTCCTTGTCCGTGAGCGCACGAATTGGATGGTAAGTGATAGCCCAACAAATGGAGTTCTCGTCATCCATCGGTACCAAGGTCTGGGCATTGAAAACCGGATTTGGGCCATAAGGCGGGATCACCGCATGGAAAGGCATAAGAAATTGGGTAATGCGCCAATAGTAACTGTCGTCCTCAGCGTCCCGCCGGGCCGCCATCATCACTCCGCAATCCGTGTCTTCGACTTCGAACCAGGGATGTCGGTCTTTCAGAAGGTAGCTATACCCTCTCGCGTGCATACTTCCTGAATAGATATCAGTATCGTTCAAAGCATGAAGGAATGAACCGTGGCTCGAGTCGAGGGCGCCCTCTAAAGCCTGAGCCCAATTGCACTCCTGAATTCGTTTGGTGATGTGCGCCTGTTGTGGCGGAACCAAGCTCCATTCAATGTCAGGTAAAGGCGGCGGAGCCTCTCGCGGCCCCATGTACGTCCAGATAATGTTATTGCGTTCAATGCAAGGATAAGCAGTAAGGCGGATCCTGGATTTCAACGTGCTCTCAGGACGCTCATTTGGGGTGTCAAGGCAGTTGCCGTGTCTATCGAATTTCCAGCCATGATAGACACATCTCAAGCCAGCGTCTTCCTCGTTACGTGCAAAGTAAAGCGATGCCGTTCGGTGTGGACAAAATTCCGAAACTAAACCAACTTTTCCACTGCTATCTCGGAACGCGATTAGATTTTCTCCTAGCAACCGGACGCGCATAGGGTCCCCGGCTATGTTGGGTAAATCGTCGGCCGTCAGGACAGGAATCCAATATTGCCTAAACATGTCCCCCATTGGCGTTCCGGGACCCACTCTGGACAGCAATTCATTCTCTTCTTGATTCATGAGCTCGACCGCTCCTTTTTTGTTTCGTCAGCGACTCGCGCGGACCTAGGATTAGCTCATGCACAGACCGTACATCAGGGTTACGGCCAGTACATTAAATATGTACATTAAATATTGACATTAAATATGACATTAAATATTGACATTATAATAATAGTCTACATAGAATAGACTGAAATACCATGTCATTTTCTGAAAAACGCAGGTCTAACAATTTAAAGGGGGACGAATTGACCCATATCCGAACAATAATAGCTGTAGCTATTGCAATGCTCGTTGGCAGTGCGGTAGCCGCAGATTGGCCGGCTAAGCCGGTTCGCATTATTGTGCCAGTCGGGGCTGGTTCTGCAAATGACATTGCTGCCCGTACTGTGGCGGATGGTCTAAACAGGATGTGGAGTCAACGCGTAGTGGTCGAAAATTTTCCCGGTGCGGGAGGAATACGTGGTGTAAAGGAGCTTTTGGGGGCACAGGCTGATGGATACACGTTTGGATTGATTCCAGCCAGCGTCTTATACGTCTCTCCGATTATTTATACGAGTGAGAACCTTAACCTTAGCCGTGATCTCGTGCCGGTTTCGCCGGTATTTGAAAGTCCGATGGCGATTGCCACCAGTCCGCAAAGCGGAATTAGTTCGTTAGCAGACGTTTTGCGAATGGCCAAGGCCAAACCGGGAGTGATCGGTATTTCGACTCTGCCGCAAAATAGCGCCGTGCATCTCGCTGCCGAAATGCTGAAGGAGCAAGCCGGTATTAATTTGCTGGTAGTCCCTTTCACAAATCCGGCCGAAGCAGTTTTAAGTGCTGCAAGTGGAGAGACGCTTCTGACTATCGGCGTGATAGCGTCGATGTCCCAGTTGGTGAAGTCAGGAAAACTCAGGTTAATCGCGACCACATTGAACAGACGCCTTCCCGGCTTCGAAGATGTGCCGGCGGCGACAGAGGTTGTTCCTGGCTATGTAGTGAATGCATGGGCGGGGCTGTTCGCGCCTGCAGGCACGCCGGCCAGCATCATCGGAAAGGTCAATAACGACGTGCGTAAGGTGCTCGCCGATCCCGCCATTGCGAATCGTTTTTCTGCAGGTGGCATGTATCCGGTAGCTGGCACCACCGCAGAACTAGTCGCTACTATTAAGGCGGAGCGCCCGGCGTGGGAAAAAATCGCACGTACAGCGGGTCGCGCGGCC
>JBCKLP010000187.1:0-4894 GCA_038903735.1 Burkholderiales bacterium
ACGAACAGGGCCTGGCGAAACGCCGGGTTGGCCTCGACGAGCTGTTTGCGCCGAGTACACTCGATCTCTAAACGCGCAGCCGCGATCCAACAATACAGGCGGGAGTTGTCTGCATGACAAGCCAGTCCACAAGCGCGCCGGCGTCTTCGGCGCGGCCCCATGGTGATGACGTGCCTATCCTGCAATTCGAGCAGGTCACGCGCAGCTTCGGCACCGTCATGGCGGTGGACGGGGTTTCCTTCGAACTCAAGCGCGGTGAAATCCTCACCCTGCTGGGGCCCTCGGGCTGCGGCAAGACCACCACTCTGCGCATGGCCATCGGCCTGGAGCGGGCAAGCGGCGGGCGCATCCGCTATGAGGGCAAGGTGGTGGACTGCCCCGCGGAACACAGTTTCATCGAGCCCGAAAAGCGCGGCATGGGCATGGTGTTCCAGTCCTATGCCATCTGGCCGCATATGACGGTGTTCGAGAACGTCGCCTATCCGCTGCGCTTTCGCCGTGTCGCCAAGGCCGAAGTCGCGCGCAAGGTGCAGGCCACGCTGGAACTGGTGGGCCTGCAGGGGCTGGAGGCGCGGCGCGGTACCCAGCTCTCCGGCGGCCAGCAGCAGCGCGTGGCGGTGGCACGCGGTCTGATCGCCGACCCCGGTGTGCTGCTGATGGACGAGCCCTTCAGCAACCTGGATGCCAAGCTGCGCGAACAGATGCGTGCCGAGTTGAAACGCCTGCAGCGGCGATTGAATATTTCCATCCTCTTCGTCACCCACGACCAGTCCGAAGCCCTGGCGCTGTCCGACCGCATCGCGGTGATGAAGGACGGGCGCATCGAGCAACTGGACGCACCTGAGAAGCTGTATGCTGAACCGGGCACGCCGGCGGTGCGTGATTTTCTGGGCCGCTGTATACGCTTACCCTGCCGGGTGGTCGAGGCCCGTGCCCATGGCGAGGTACGGGTGAGCGTGATCGATGGACAGTCCTTCGCCGTGGCCGGCACCAACCATACATCCAGCAGCCGTCCCGGTGATAAATGTCTGGTGGCGGTGCGGCCCGAATCCCTGCGTGTCGAACCGGCTGCCGAGGATGCGGGCGTGAAGGATGCGAATGCCGAGTCTTCGTCCAACCAGCTTCAGGCTACCATCCGTACCCTGCTCTTCATGGGTGAAAGCCATGAGGCGGACATCGAATTTGCCGGCGGTCACATGGCGCTGATCTCGCTGCCGCCCACCCGCGTCTGGCATGAGGGCGAGCGCGTGCGCATTCGCCTGCCACCGGAAAAACTGCAGCTCTGGGATCGCGATCCCGTCGGCGCTGTGGTGCAATGAAATGAGCAGCGCCGCCTTGCCCGCCGCCTTGCCCGCAATTCGACAGGTGCCGGCGGTGCTGCAATCCCTGTTCTACACGCTGGTGCTTGCGGTGGTGGCCTTCCTGGTCTTGTATCCGGCGATTCGCCTGCTCGTGGGCAGCTTCGAGATCAATCCTTTCAGCGCCAACCCCACCACGGGTCTCGACAACTGGAGCGAGGTGTTTTCGCGGCCGAAACTTCTACGGGCCATTGAAGACACCATCACGCTGAGCTTCACCCGGCAGTTGATCGCCATCATCTTCGGCGTCACCATCGCCTGGCTGATCGCGCGCACCAACCTGCCCATGCCCGGCTGGCTGGAGGTGGGCTTCTGGGTTGCGCTGTTCATGCCCGCGCTGCCGGTCACTCTGGCCTGGGTGATGCTTGCCGGCGAAGGCATCGGCATCCTGAACAATGCCGCCAAGGCCCTGTTTGGCATCGATTACGACATTTTCAAAATCTATTCCTGGTGGGGCATCGTTTGGGTGCACGTCATGACCGCCACACTCGCTATCAAGGTGTTCCTGCTGGTGCCGGCATTCCGCAACATGGATGCGGCTTTCGAAGATGCGGCGCGCACCTGCGGCGCCTCGGTGTGGAAGACGCTGCTGCATATCGTGGTGCCCATCATGCTGCCCACCATCATCGTGGTGACGGTGCTCGGCCTGATTCGCTCGCTGCAGGCCTTCGAAATCGAGCTGATCCTGGGCTCGCCCGCGAAGATCGACGTCTACTCGACCGCCATTTATCGCGCGGTCAACGGCCAGCCGCCGCAGCAGGGCATCGCCAGTGCGCTGTCCATCATCTTTCTGGTGGCCGTGGTGCCGCTGGTGGCGATGCAGCAATGGTTCTCGCAGCGTCATGCGGTGGCCTCGGTGTCGAGCAAGTTCTCGCACCGCGTGCAGGACCTGGGCCGCCTGCGCTGGCCGCTGTTCGGCATCCTGGTGGTGCTGCTCCTGATGATGACGGTACTGCCCTTCGTGCTCCTCCTGATGGGCAGCTTCATGAAACTGTTCGGCATGTTCGATCTGCCCCAGCCCTGGACCACCGCGCACTGGACCGAAGCCTTCACTCGCGGTGACCTGCAGCGTGCCTTCTGGAATTCGATGAAGCTGGGCTTTGCCGCCTCGCTCGCCGGCATGATCTGCTTTTCCCTGATTGCCTATATCTCGGTGAGGACCCGTTACTCCGGACGCAAGCTGCTCGACTTTCTCACCTGGTTGCCGGCGGTCATCCCTGGGCTGGTGTTGAGCCTTGGCATCCTGCAAATGTTCGCCGCGGTGCCCCTGTTTCGACCCATCTACGGCACTATGGTGGTGCTGGTGCTGGCGGTGGTGATCGGCACCATGACCCTGGGCACGCAGATCATCAAGGCCGCGCTCCTCAACCTCGGCACGGAGCTGGAGGAAGCCTCCTGGGCCTGCGGCGCTTCGCGTTTCTATACCTTTCGTCGAGTGGTGCTGCCGCTGATTGCACCGGCGGTGGCAGTCATCGGCCTGGAAGTCTTTGCCACCGGCATTTCGGTGGTGGGCCTGGTGGCGCTGCTGGGCACCGGCGCCACCCAGCCGCTGTCCATCCTGCAGTTGATCTACCTCGATGGCGGTTTCTTCGAATCGGGCTCCATCGTGGGCCTGCTGATTACGGTGATAACCATTACAGCGGCACTGCTGGCGCGGTATATTGGCCTCAAGGCGGGACTGGGCCGCGCCGGCAGTTGACGCCGCAACAGATTGATCCAGCTTCACAACCATGGAGGATGTCAGAATGAAAACCCATCGCATTGGCATGACGCTGGCCGCCATCGGCCTTTTCATGAGTGGCGTGGCCGGCGCCCAGAATCCGCAGGAAGTCTGGAAGGCCACGCAGGCCAAGGCCAAAGGCCAGGTGCTGACCTTTCAGAGCCAGGGCGGCAAGTCCATGGACACGCTGCTGGTCGAATTCACCAAGAAGTTCGGTATCCGGGTGGAGACCACGGTATCGCGGCCCAGTGCCACCATCGCCCGCGTCAGGACCGAGCAGAACAACGGCCAGTTTATTTGGGACCTGTGGTGGGGCATCACCTCGAACATGGTGCACGTGGCCGCGCCCGCAGGCATGCTCGCGAAGATTGATGATTACCTGATCCTGCCTGAAGTAAAGGATGCCTCGAACTGGCGTCACGCCGCCTACATGTACGGCGAACCCGGGCAGCATGTCTTTACCTATTCCCATGAAGTAACTATCGGGGCGTTTCGCAACAAGGCGGTGCTGCCGGATGTCAAAGTCGACTCGCTCGAGGCGCTGCTGGATCCGCGCTTGAAGGGCCGCATCGCGGTGCGCGATGCTTCCGTACCCAATGCGGGCTCGTTCACCCTGTCGACCCTGCTCAAGGCCAAGGGGCCGGATTTCGTGCGCAAGTTCCTGAGCACGATGGAACCCAGGGTGTATTCCAATCCGCAGCAGCTGGATGTGGCCATCATGCGCGGCGGTGCCGCAGTCGCCATTGGCATGCAGAGCTCAGCCTTCTCCGAGTGCCGCAAGGCCGGTGGCTGCAAGACCATGGAGGAGATCCCTTTGGGTGCCTTCGTCCAGTCGCGCGGCGTGGCGGTGTTCAAGAATGCGCCGCATCCGGAGGCGGCGCGCGTGTTCGTCAACTGGTTCCTCAGCAAAGAGGGGCAGGAACTGTATGTGCGCGAATGGGCGCGCGACAACATCGCCGGCGCGGTCAGCCATCGCAAGGACGTGGCGCCGCACCAGGATCACCTCGCGGACATGCCGGATTTCGCCAAGGCCAACCAGTACGCATGGGTCTCGAACTCCTATGGTGGCAAGGACATCGACGAAGCGATCAAGCTCTTCAAGGAGATCGCGGATAAATAAGCGGGGAGGCAGAAATGCAGCACGGTTCGTGTTCGGTTCCTGATCGCGGGCTCAACCTCCCGTTACCAGGGCAGCGGCGCGCCGTCGCGGGACAAAAAGCTGCCGGAGTCCTTGAAGCTCAGGCGCCCGATGACGCCGCGCACCCGAGCCACGCTGTCCTCCGAGCTGTAGGGGGCGTCCCCGCCGCCCATGTTGGTGCGGGTGTGACCGGGCGCAATCGGCACCACCGTGATGCTGCGTGAGGCGAGGTCCGCGGCAAGCGCTTTCATCGAGGCATTGAGCGCCGCCTTGCCCGCCCGGTAGGCGTAGTTGCCACCGGTCTTCATGTTGCCGATGCTGCCTGAGCCGCTGGAAATCGCCACGATGCGGCGCAGCTCCGAGCGCGCCACAGAGTCGGCCAGGCGCCGCGCCAGAATGAGCGGGGCGATGCTGTTGACTTCCAGCTCCTGCAGCCAGAGTGCCGCATCCAGTTGCTCCAGCGTGCAGTCCTTCTGCAGGTGCACCCCGGCATTCAGGAGCAGCACATCGATCGCTGTCTGGCCCAGCGTGGTGAGCAGCGTGCCAATGGAGGAATCGTCAGTCACATCCAGCGCAAGCACTTCGATCTCGCCTTTCACCCTCTGCAGCGCGTGGGCCTTGAGCGGATCGCGGCAGGTGGCGAAGATGTGCCAGCCGTCGGCGGCGTACTGGCGCGCA
>JBCKLP010000188.1:0-4861 GCA_038903735.1 Burkholderiales bacterium
CAGTCGCATCGTGCCGATCGGCCTGAGTCTTGATCAGCGCCTGGCAGCAATGAGCGAGGCGGGGCTGGCGCAATGGAGCGGGCAAAAGCTCGGCCAGCGCAAGCCGGTCGCGAAGCTGCGCGCTCGCAAGACTGTGGCGCAACTACTCGTTGATGATCGCGGGTGATCGTCTACCTCGACGCCAGCGCGCTGGTGAAGCGCTATGTCGCGGAGGTTGGGTCCGCGCAGGTTCAGGCACTGATTGGCGAGGCGCGTGCGCTGGGCACCGGATTGCTCAGCCGCGCCGAGGTTGCCGCGGCGCTCGCGAGGGCAGCGCGCACCGGGCTCGTCACCCGCGACGCAGCGGCGAAGGCGCTGCAAGCGTTCAATTTGGACTGGGAGCACTTGGTCCGGCTGCAACTGGGAGAGGCGCTCCTGGCACGTGCGGCCGCGCTCGCCTGGGAGCATGGGCTGCGCGGTTACAATTCGGTGCATCTCGCCACCGCCCTGACATGGCGCGAAACTCTGGGCGAAACAGTCTGCATGGCGACCTACGAGCGGGAATTGTGGCGCAGTGCGCAAGCAAGCGGACTGTCCCCATGGCCTGCGGCGATGCCATGAACGGCATCGAATGGCATCTATCCGGGGCCTGTCGTTCGCCCATTAAATGCTCGGAAACGCCCGTCAGTCCTTGATCTCCGGGCATCTGTCCGGTACCAAACCGCTTTACGCAAGCTGCTTTCCAAGCATCAGCACGGTTGCTCCCGCGTTGCCCAGCATGCGTGAGCGGCGCAACTCAGCGGCGAGCGCGGCGCGATGGCGCGACAGATGTGAGAGCTGCGGCGATCCTTGCAGCAGATCTGCGCAACAATTCTGCAACCCGATCAGCCCACAGATTCGCCTCCAGGCTCTCGCGCACCGCGCGGCCAATGCGCCCAAGGCCGCATCTTCAATGGGCGGAATTTTAAAGAGTTTCGCGGCAGAAAAGGTGTTGAAATTCAGAATAGGAAGCGGTGTTCCGGAAGCTACGCAAATTTGCAAAATCCCTGCCAGATCAGCAACTGGGCGTTCCAGTCGGGGACACACTTTATCGCTCTGGAAGCCACGTCAGTCATGGCTTTCAGCGATTTGATCATCCATTTAACCGGACAGCAGTGAAAAAATATGCAAACCCCGAAAAAACAAAAAAAGCCGCCCGAGCCGCGTGTGGCGTAATATTAAAGTTGCCCTTATGCCAGGTTTAGCCACGGAGTAGAAGCCATGCCCCCAATGACTCGTGCGACCCGTGTGTTTTCGCTGATTGCGCTCCTGGTGGCCTGCGGCCTCGCGCAGGCGCAAACCTATCCTTCCAAGCCGGTGCGGCTGATCGTGCCGAACGCCCCCGGCACGGCTCCCGATGTGGCCGCGCGCATGCTGTCGGAAAGATTCTCGCGCATCCTGGGCCAGCAGTTTCTGCCCGAGAACATCACCGCGGGCTCCGGGCTGATTGCCGCACAGCAGGCGGCCAAGGCTACGCCCGACGGCCACACGCTGTTCCTCGGCTCGTCCAGTTCTCTGGTCAGCAATCCCTACGTATTCAAGTCTGTCGGCTACGACACGCTCAAGGATTTCACGCCCATTGCCCACTTGGCGGAAACGGCCTTCGTGCTGGCGGTGCATCCCGACGTGCCGGTGAAGTCCATCGCAGAGTGGATCGCGTTGGCAAAGTCGCAGCCCGGCAAGCTGTCCTTCGCCGCGGATGCAGGCATTGCGGGCATCGTGGGGGCATGGTTCAACAAGACGGCCGGCATCGACACCGTGCACGTGCCCTACAAGGCGCTCGCGCCCTCCATACAGGACACCGTCACCGGGCGCACCCAGATGATCCTGGTGTCGGCCATTGCCATCGACGCCATGGTGAAGGCCGGCAAGCTGCGGCCCATAGGCCTCACGGCGACCCAGCGCTACCCGGGCATGGCGCAACTGCCCACCGTGGCCGAGACGCTGCCCGGATTCGCCGTGGGCGGCTGGTTCATCCTTGCGGCGCCGGCCGGGCTGCCCACGCCCATTGCGCAAAGGCTGAACGCCGAAGTCGACCAGTTCCTGAGAGACCCGCAGGTCATGGAGCGTTACCGCGCCTTCGGCTTCGAGAACCACGGTGCCGGCACGCTGCAGTCGGTACGGGAGTTCTTGCGAACCGAGCTGGAGCGCTGGGGGCGCATTGCGCGCGAGGCGGGCGTGGTCGCACAATAGGACGACGCCGGGACGACGACGGGGCGCCGATGCGGCTGGTGCTCGATACCAATATCGTGCCCGACTGGCTGGCGTTCGACGACTCGTCGGTGCGCTCGCAGGGATTAGCGGTGGGCAAGGACACCCTGCATCACTACCTGGCCCATCTCGAGGACGCTTTTTTATTGCGCACGGTGGCCATGCACAGCGCGTCGGAGCGCCAGCGAATGGTGAATCCGCGCAAGGCTTACCCCGTGGACCCTGGCCTGATTGCTTTGTACGAACGTAGCGGGCGCGAGCATAAAGGCCGCGCTCTGGAGACGGTGGTATTGCTCGAACTGGAGCGGCGCGGTTATGAGGTATCGTACCTTCGCACCATGCTTATCCGGTTGTCACCCAAGGACACCATAGGTGGCGTCTTTGGTCAATCTAAACCCACTACATCTAGTGGTTTTGGGCGTAAACCGGATAAGCATGCTTCGCACTAACGAAGACTGGGAGGTGGATTTCATGGCGCAGCGCAGTGGCGATCCCCCGATGCTGGTTCAGGTGTGCCTGGAGAGCACCGGCGATGAGACCATGGCGCGCGAGTTGCGGGCGCTGGAAACGGCGGCGCGCGCGCATCGCAGGGCCAGAGCGTTCCTGGTGACGCTGGACGCCTCGCCCCCGGTAAAATCGCTGCCGCGCGGCCTGCATTGGACGCCGGCGGCGCGCTGGCTGTTGGAGGAAATGTAGGATGCCTGCGTTCGCCGACCGGCTCATCAGCGAATTCGACCGTGGTCTGCGCACGCTATGTGGCACGCCGATGGGCACGCGGCCATCGCCCGCCGAGGGTATCACCGAGGGTGATCTGGACGCCGCCGAACGCCGGCATGCCGCGGCCTTGATGCGCGTGAATCATTGCGGGGAAGTATGCGCGCAGGCTCTCTACCAGGGCCAGGCGCTAAGCTCGGGCAACGATTCGCTGCGTTTGGCGCTGGCGCGCGCCGCCGACGAAGAGGCGGATCATCTGGAATGGAGCCGGCGTCGCATCGAGGAGTTGGGCGGACGAACCAGCCTCTTGAATCCGCTTTGGTATGCAGGTTCGCTTGCGATCGGCATTTTTGCCAGCCGGTGGGGAGAACAATGGAATATGGGCTTTCTCGCCGAAACCGAAACCCAGGTTGAGGCGCATCTGCAGGGCCACCTTGCTCGCTTGAGTGAACGCGATCTGAAAACCCGCGCGGTGGTCGAAGCCATGCAGCGCGATGAAGCGGGCCACGCGCAGCATGCGCGCGCTCATGGCGCGCGGGAATTGCCTCAGCCGGTAAAGCACGCAATGCGCTGCGCTTCACGGGTGATGACCGCCACTTCCTATTGGATATAGAGAAGGAAACGCTGATCAAGTGTCGTATCGATGCGTGATATTGAAGCGTTTCCCCTGGACCGCCGCGATGGTAGTGGCCCTGACTACTATTTAAGTGACTGCTATTTAAGTTGACGCGTCATCATATTTAACATACGCTTGAGGCGATGAAGAACGCATCCGCTCACGCCCCGCGAGTGCCGCCGGGGCGGCCTCGCAGCAGCCATCTGTCGCGCACCGAACAGCTGCGCGTGGCCAAACGCGCCCAGCGGGAGCGCGACGGCAATGCCGGTCTCCTGGAGGCACGCATCAAACTGCCCGCCAAGTTGTCCGAGCGCCTGCTGTTCGCCTCTCGCCAACCCGGCTTCATCGACGAATTGACCCGGGCACTGGAGGCGCAAACCGTGGAAATTAACCTCTATCCGCAACTCAAATTGCTGTGCTGGAACCGGCGCGGCACTTACCTTTCCGCCGAGGATGCCTGGAACCTTTACGAAAGAAACTGGCGCTTCGTCGAACCTGCCCTGCTGGAGCCCGCCGAGCAGCGGCTGATCGAGATGCTCGCGTCGCGGTTCGGCGGCGGAGCGCTTCGTGCCTGAGTACCGGCGCACGCGCCATCGCGGAGTCGCCCGGGTTCTGCACGCGCTGGACGCGAAAGTGCTTGCGCAGGCGAAATGCTACTTCGGTGGCGGCACGCGCATCGCGCTGGAACTGGATGAATTCCGGGAGTCCGAAGACATCGACTTGATCTGTTCCGACCTGTCCGGCTATCGCACGCTACGGGCCGGAATCGAAAACCGCTCGCTGGGCGATCTGCTGCCGAAACCGCCACACGGCGTGTCCCTGCTGCGCGATGTACGCGCCGATCAGTACGGCATTCGCACGGTGTTCGGTGTCGAAGGCGAGCCGGTTAAATTCGAAATCATCCTCGAGGCGCGGATTCAGGTCAATGGCATAAACGTGAAGGGCATTCCCGTTCCCGCCCTCGACAGGATCAGCTGCTTTGCGGAAAAGTGGCTGGCCAACGCCGACCGCTGGAACGACACCGCGGTACTCAACCGTGATGCCATCGACCTGGCATTCATGCTGCGGGCATGGAGTATCGCGGATGCCATCGCGGGCGCCCGGCTCGCTGAAGGCGCGTATGGCGATGCCGTGGTCCGCGCGGCCCGTGCCGCATGCACAAAGCTCCTGGAAGATGGCAGGTATCGAAAGCAGTGCATCGACATCCTTGCCATCGAAGATGCCAAAACCCTTTTGTCGGGATTAAAACTGTTTCCGAAAATCCTCAAGGCGCTGCGCTGATCGCCTCAGGGCGTCGCGTGC
>JBCKLP010000189.1:0-4773 GCA_038903735.1 Burkholderiales bacterium
AAATGCCCGCCAGACGGGCATCTTCAGTCATTTTTTCAAGGTGATGCCCGAGGCCGGTGCCATTGGAGCATGGAAGATTGCTGCGCCTTGCTGGGTCTGCGTTCCGCCGCGAAGTACGACACCACATGGGAGCGCATCGCCAAAGCGGTACACACCTATGACCTTGAGTCCGTCCAGGGATTGACAACCGCCACCCGCGCACGCGAATAGTCAACGGTGTCGCGCGTGCCACCGTCAGTCCATGGTGAAGAGCGGTGGCGGCAATGATCAGCTCCAAAGGCCGGGCCGCGACAAATGCGACCACCCGCGCCTCAGGTCGTGGCCTGCGCAGCTCTGATCTTTGGGGATAGATATACCCTTGACGGAATATTCCATAGAAGCTATATTTTCGTATGATCTGGGACCTCGAATACACGGGTATGAGTGAACGTCCCGATCGCGGACAGGCTCTACGACGCTCACCTGGATCAACTTCGAAAGGAAGGGCTGATTGATGGCTAAAAAGTTTTCGGAATTGCGCTCGCGCATGTCGCCCGAGTCGCGGGCGCGGGCTCAGACCCAAGCGCAAGCCATGCTGGCCGAGATGCCGCTGAACGAGTTGCGCCAGGCCCGCGGTCTGTCGCAAAAGATGCTGGCCGAAGTGCTGCATGTTCAGCAGCCCTCCATTGCCAAGATGGAGAAGCGCACCGACATGTACTTGTCCACGCTGCGCAGTCACATCGAGGCCATGGGCGGGCAGTTGGAGGTCATCGCGCGATTTCCCGACGGCGCGGTGAAGATCAGCAACTTCTCCGATCTTGAAGATACTACCGCTTGAGCGTTCCACCTCTAGTTCGGCGCCATTAACAGATTGAAAACGGGCGCCAGTCACGTCACGGACGCAATCGTGATTGTCATGCGGGTGTGTGAGGATTCCCAATGCGGAATTGCCGCTGCCGCTCAGCGTTCGTGCGTGCTCTGGCCGCCGCCGGCTGCCGGCCCACCGGAAGCGATGCCCTTGACCAAGGCGTGCCGGCAACACTGGCGCGCGCCACACCATCGAACAGAACATAGGCCAAGGCGCCCAACGCCCATCTGGCCTGGTCTCTGGGGGTTCCCATATTTTCCGGGACGGTGATGGCGACAGCGCCGAAATCATCCGGCTCCGCGATGATCCGCGGTATCTGGCCGCGCTTTCCCCGGCGCAACAAAACCGGACGCTCAGTCCAGCGCCCAAGCGCCTGGCACTCCACGCCGGCCAGTTCGCACAGTTGCGCGATGGAGTGCGAGGTGCGCGGAATCGACGGCACGTAAGTAGGAAGAGGAAAAAATACCGGTAAGCCCATAATATCGTTATAATAACAGTATTATGAAAAATATCGATAAAACCCGCTTCGACCGGCTGCTCTCCCTTTGTCAGGAAATCGGCCTGCTCTATGAGCCGGGTTTGGTGTTCATCGGCGGGATCGGTGTGTTTCTGCATGCGGTCAACCATGCCGAGGTAAAAGAATTGGCGGAAGCGACCCAAGACGCCGACTTGTACATCTCGGTGGCGGGTTATTCGGATTTGCGCGAGATTGAGGAGCTGACCGCAAACAACCGGTTGAGCAAGCATGAATTCAAAAAAGGTGGCTTTTCATTCGATGTATACACCGAGCGGCAATCGAAATTGCCGGTACCGTATTCACACGTGTCCGCCCGGGCGCAAAGCTACGACGGCGTGCGCGTGGCCGCACCGGAGCATCTGCTGATTCTGAAACTGGACGCCGCGGTAGAGCGCAAGGGAAGCGAACACGGCCGCAAGGACATCAAAGACATCATCCGGCTGTTCCTGGTCTCGGCATCGAGAAAAGCGTTCGATACCAAGGCTTGCTGCTCCTTCATGCAGGACCGGCACTACGCCATGCTGGAGGAAATTTCAAAAGGTCCGGAATTTCTGTCCTTGGCACTCGGCAATGCGAAACATGCCAAGCAAATGCGCACGCGCTTTGATTTGCTGCTGAACTTGATCCGCAAGGAATACCTGGGCGATGGCGAACCGGCCTGGCGGCCAGGGCGGTCCAAAGCGGGCTAGGGAGTCCGCAGAAGTAAATTAATCGGTACCCTGGAACTCAGTTTAACGCGCGGTGCGGGCCAAACCGTTTCGGCACGCTGCCCAGACTCCTCCACCATCTTCGCAAGATCGCGATTGCAGCGCTTTGAACGCTCCTCTCGCAAAGCATGCAGTTCTTCGACTATCGGGTCTTGCCACATAGCTCACCTCCTTTGAAGTTCCGCCGGAGTACAAATAACCGGCGGCTCGTAGCCCGCGGCGCGGCAAACCCCAATGATAATCTCACGCGTCCGCGCGTTCGCGATATGGGTGCAGTTCCAAGTCAATAAGAATTCCATTCCGTTTACCGTCGCCACCGCGATATGCGATATGTAGTGCGTCGTCGTTGGCGGCATAGGCCCCGGTCGGATGAAAACGCACCCCGTCGCGCCGTTGCAGCGCGGCCACCACCGCATCAACGCCGGGCAACAGGTCGCCGAGCATCGCATGCTGTCGCGGCACTGCGTACAAACATGGGTTTGCCGGAGGCTTGCAGACCTTGAAGTACTCATGAGATGGCCGGAAATGCCCGCCAGTCGGGCATCTTCAGTCATTTTTCCCAGGTGAGGCGGCAAGCCGGATATATCGGCGACCGCATTGAGCGCCTCCAGACGTTCCGCGGCGTAGAGCCGGAAGAACTCAGCCCTGGGTCACCAGGTCGCTGACCTCCTGGGCCATCCAAGTCGGCTAAGCGTGCGTGCGCCGCCGCGACTTCTTCCAGCTCGGAGGGCGGCAGCTTGGTGCGCAGCTTTCCGATCGCTTCGCCGGCTTTTCCCGGGCCCAACCAGGCCAAGGCCCGCACCACGTCACCGGCGACACGGCCAGGGAAGATCAATTGCCAGGCCGGTGCATGCCGGAACTCGACCGTCTGTGCTCCCAGTTTCAAACGGCGGCTTCGGCCGGAAGTCAGATAGACCGCCCGCATAGATAGCGGCGCAGATTCTTCCGCTCTGGACCATCAGCAATTCTAAATGTGGCCATGCCCCTTGTTCAACTCGGGGGCACGGTGTGTTGCGGGTGAATTTGTTCTGGTGCTGACCCTTTGAATTACCGTCATTCCCGCGCAGACGGGAATCCAGTTCGTTCGTCAAATCAAGGTCTTTAACTGCCTGATCGGCTCACATTTAGAATTGCTGCTGGACCATGCTCAGGCTTGACATCGTTAGATCGATACCTACAATGGTGTTACCTGTAGATACCAAGTGATGCCACGATGACAATATCTTCTACTGAAAAGCCCCGCTCTGGTGGATCCGTCACCGTCAAACTGGATCCGGCTGACCGAGATCGGATTGCCGCGCTGGCCACGCTGAAGAAGCGAACGCCGCACTACCTCATGAAAGAGGCCATTCTTGAGTATGTAAGGAAGGAAGAAGCACGACAAAATTTGATCAATGCGGCCGAATCGTCCTTCGATCACTATAAAGAAACCGGCTTGCACATCACCCTGGAGGAACTCAGCACTTGGGTGGATAAGGTCCAGGAGAATCCTGATGCCCCCATTCCTGCATGCCACAGGTAAGACTTTCAGCGCGGGCTCAATCCGACCTATCGCGCATCCACACATTCCTCGTCAGTAAAGACATCGAAGCCGCCAAACGGGCGGTTAGGGTTATCCGTGACGCATTCATCCCGCTGCAACGCGCGCCCATGATCGGCCGTCCGGTTGAGGATCACCACGATCTTCGCGAACTGGTGATCGACTTTGGCGCCAGCGGTTATATTGCCCTTTACCGCTTCGAGCCAACACTGGATACCGTGACAATTCTCGCGATCAAACACCAGCGCGAAGATGATTACACGTAAATCTTGTCACCCCTGGATTCGTCACTATCGCGGGTTTGGCAGCATGGCGCAAGCCATGGGCGTGAGCCTGGGCAAGGCTAATTACTGCCTCAAGGCACTGATGGAAAAGGGCCTGGTCAAGCTGGAGAACTTCCGCAATAACCCGGACAAGCGCCATTACGCCTATCTGCTTACCGCGGCGGGCCTGGAAGAAAAAACCCGCATCACCATGGCTTTTCTCAGGCGCAAGGTGGCGGAATACGAAACCCTCGAAAAGGAAATCGAGCAACTGCGTGGCGAATTGCCGAAGCGCAGCTTGCGCCCCGAGGTTTCCGGCGAACAGGTTTTCGGCGAAGACCGCGCGGAAAATCGTTGATGGAACCGGGGGCAACTGAATACTGGTTCGCCGTTTGCTGCAAACCGCGCCAGGAGTGGATTGCGGAAGAGAACCTTCTGCGCCAGGGCTTTAAGGTCCATTTGCCACGCATGCGCATCAGCAAACGCCGTGGCGGGCATTGGATAGATGTTATCGAAGTACTTTTCCCGCGCTACATTTTTATCCGGATTGATCCGCGAACGCGCAGCACGGCGCCGGTGCGCTCGACTCGAGGGGCTATTGGACTGGTCCGCTTCGGCGGGCAGCCTGCCGTGGTGCCGGATGCGGTGATGGATGCCCTTATGCAGCGCGAGGATTCTGCTTCCGGTTTGCACCGGGATCAGCGCCCCCTGTTTTGCGCAGGAGAGGCTGTCAAGCTGGTTGGCGGACCGCTGACGGGTATGGAAGGTGTTTTCCAGCAGCAGGACGGCGAAAAGCGCGTCATCTTGCTGCTCGAATTGTTGGGCAAGGCCAATAGAATAAAAGTAAGCCGCGATTGGATTGCGAAGGCCGCTTAGTATTTAAGGAACATAGTATTTAA
>JBCKLP010000190.1:0-4770 GCA_038903735.1 Burkholderiales bacterium
TGACAATGCCGTTGGAAACAGTGATTTCTCCCGGCGGCACTTTCCACTCATTGGCGGCCGCCGAAACCAGCATGGCGCGCGCCGAGGCGCCGGCCTTGCGCAAATATTCCTGCGAGTTGCGTATGGTGCGGCTGCCCACGGTCGCCATATCGCCCCAGGCGCGCTTCATGCGCACATGCTGGTTGGTGTCGGCGTACTCGATACGCACCTTCCTCCAGTCGGCATCAAGTTCCTCAGCCACCAGTTGCGGCGCCGAGGTCATGCTGCCCTGGCCCATTTCCGAGCGCGCGTACTTGATCATCACCGTGTCATCGGAGTTGATGGCAACCCAGATGTTGACATTGGATTTTTCCACCGCCCCCACCTTTTGCGACAAGGCCGAGGGCATGTGAAAGCCGAGCGCGAGACCACCGCCAACGCCGGCGGAGGTCACCAGAAAATCGCGACGTGATTTCTTGAATGAAGTTGTTGTCATGGTGATCTCCTCAGGTTTTCTTCGCCGCGCCGCCACCCTTGGCCACCGCGTGGATCGCGGTGCGGATGCGCGCATAGGTGCCGCAACGGCAGATATTGGTCATGGCCGCGTCGATATCGGCGTCGGTGGGCTTGGGTTTCTTTTTCAGCAGTGCCACCGCTGCCATGATCTGGCCCGACTGGCAGTAGCCGCACTGCGGCACCTGATGCTCCACCCAGGCGACCTGCACCGGGTGGGAGGAATTGCGCGATATGCCTTCAATGGTGGTGACCTGCTGGCCCTCGGCCGCCGACACCGGATAGGAGCAGGAGCGCACCGGCTCACCGTTGAGATGCACGGTGCAGGCGCCGCATTGCGCGATCCCGCAGCCGAACTTGGTGCCCTTCATGTCGAGCACGTCGCGCAGCACCCAGAGCAGGGGCATTTCGGGTTCGACATCGACCTCGCGAACGCGGCCGTTAATGGTCAGCTTCATCGTGGACTCCTCCTTGGTGAATGGTTCCGGCCGCGCAAGCCATATCGCGGCAAATTCGGGCAATTCGCGGCGAAGGCTTGCTCGCCGGGCATCATCTGGATCGCATGGACCAGCTTATTACTTGCCCATTCACGGGTCAAGACATTCACGGGTCAAGACAAAGCGCAATCACAGCGCAAGTTCGGGCCACGCCCACGCGGATTGGTGCGCCGCAATGCTCAGCCTGCCTTCTGCTCAATACAACCCAGGTGCTTCAACACCCCGGCCAGGCGGCGCGAATCGGCATCCCAGTACTTGGCGAATTCCGGCGCATCCAGATAGGCGAGCGGCGTCTGTAGTTTCTCCATGGTGGCCTTGAAATCGGCATCCTGCACCGCGCGGCGCACGGCGTCGCGCAGTGTCGCGACAATCGGCTGGGGGGTGCCCGTCGCCACGAACACCCCGGCCCAGATGAAGTATTCAACATCGATTCCCAGTTCCTTGAAGGTCGGCACATCGGGCAGCGAAGCGAGGCGCTGCCCGCCCCAGCTCGCCAGCGGGCGCAGGCGCCCGCCGCGGATCTGCCCGATCAAGGCCGAGGGGCCACCCGCGGTCAGTTCCACTTGTGAACCCAGCAGGGCGGTGATCGCCGGCCCGCCACCCGAGTAGGGGATGTGCCACAGCTTGATGCCGGCTGAGGCCTCGAACATGGCCATCGGCATATGCAGGGCACCATAGATGCCCGAGGATGAAAACGACAATTTCTCCGGCGCCTTGCGGGCGGCATCGATGACTTCGCGCAGAGTCCGATAAGGGCTTTCACTGCGCACCGCCAGCACTGTCGGGTCCGCGGAAATGAGCGCAATGGGGGTGAACTGGTTCAGGTCATAGGGGGCAGTACGCCCGCACAGGCGTTCAGCCTCCGGGATGACGGAGATGCTCGAAAGCGCCATCAGGATGGTATAGCCGTCAGTCGGCCCCTTGCCCACCTGTGCATTGCCCACTGCACCGCCGGCGCCAGGACGATTCACCACCAGCACCGGTTGCCTGAGTATTTTCTCCATCGCAATGGCGGTAGGCCTGCCAGTGAGGTCGGCCACGCCGCCGGGAGGAAAAGGAACGATCATGTTGAGCGGCTTGGACGGATAGCTTTGCGCCAAGGCGGAAAACGCGATCGCGAACGGTACAACGCCAGTCGAGATACGGTGCAGCCAGTGAAGCATGACACTTCCCTCCTCGTAAAATACTGTCAAATCATCCGAATCGTCTGTGGTACGGTTGCTTCGCCGCCTTGGAACTTCGGGATAATTGCACTGTGCCGGGCGGTGCAAAGTCTGTATGCAAGACATTATCTATCAGAACCCCAATGCAAGTGAAAACCGGATTCGGAAGGCTCACAAAGGTGCTGCGCGGCATGGCCTTCGCGCTGCTTTTGACCTGCCTGTCACCCGTTTCAGGCCTTGCTGCCGAAGAGGAAATCTGGAACATTGAGCTTCGCCAGGGCGACACCCTGTCCGGCATCGCCAAGCGTTATCTCAAGAATCCCAATGACTGGATGAAGTTGCAGGAGTTCAACAATGTGCGCCTCGACCGCGCCATGCCGGTGGGCACACGGATCAACGTCCCGGCGGCCTGGATGCGCCTGGCCGACATCGACGCGAAAATCATTGCTGTCCATGGAAAGGTGCGCATTGAACGCGGCGGCACGGATGTGCCGGCGACGCCGGGCGCTGCCGTCAAGACCGGCGATCGCATCAGCGCAGCAGAAGCCAGTTCGATCACGCTGCGTTTTGCGGACGGCTCCACCTCCAGCCTGCATGCCAACACCAATGCCCGCCTGGAATCTTCGCGTGGCGTTCCGGCCACCGACCTGATAGCGCAGCGCTTGCGCCTGGATGCCGGCCGCATAGAGAGTGCCATCACTCCGCGCAAGAATTCCTCGTCGCGTTTCGAGGTGGAAACCCCGGTGGCCGTCATCGGCGTGCGCGGCACGAAATTCCGCACCACCGTGGACGACAACAGCCGCGGCGAGGTGCTGGAGGGCCGTGTGGACGCCAGGGGCTCGGGTAGCACGACACCCGTCACGATAGCCGCCGGTTTCGCCACCATCATCCCCGCCAATGGCATTCCCTCCCAACCCATGGCGCTGCTGCCGCCGCCGGATCTGAGCGGGATGCTCCCATCCTACGAGTTCAACCGTCCGGCAATCCGCTTCCCCCCCCTGCGCCAAGCCGAGCAATACAGGGCCATGGTTGCGCGCGATGCCGCTTTCAACAATCTGGTCACGGAGATCGTCAGCAAGCAGCCACGCCTGCAGCTCCCGCCGGTCGCCGACGGCGCTTACTTTTTGCGCGTTCGCGGCATAGACACAAATCGGCTGGAGGGCCGCGATGCGCAGATTCCCTTCAGCATCAAGGCAGGTACTCCGCCGCCGCCCTTGCCCCTGCAACCGGCGGATGGCAGCCCGATACCGGGCGACAGCGTGATGCTTTACTGGGTGCCGGTGCGGGATGTCACCAGTTACCGCTTTGAGGTAGATGACGTGGAAACCTTTTTCCGCGTGCTGCACAGTGCCCAGCGCACCCCCTCGTTTCGCTTTCAAATTTCCGGCCTGAGGCCTGGCCGCCATTACTGGCGACTGGCGAGCAACCGCCCCGATGGCGAACGCGGGCCCTGGGGGCCAACGCTGCAATTCGAGATCGGTGGCGCCACACCAGCTGCGCAAACCGATCTACCGCAAGCCAAGTAAAATCCCCGGTATTCAATCAAAACGGAGAATCTGATGGCAGTCAGCGAGAAAATACGCACGCTAATCAACAATGCCTGGACCGACGGCAGTCCCTGCCTGCTCGCCACCAGCGGCCCCGAGGGCCCCAACATTTCCGTCAAGGGCAGCATGCTGGTGTTCGACGACGAGCACCTGGCCTATTGGGAGCGCAGCAAGAAAGGCGCCCTGGAGAATCTGGGCCATGACCAGCGTGTCTGCGTGATGTATGCCAATTTCAAGTTGCAGCGCGACGGGACAATGACCTCGGGATTCCTGCGTTTCTGGGGCACGGCTGAATTGCACGAATCAGGTCCGATGCGCGAGGCCATTTTCGCCAAGCTCAACAAACGCGAGCAGGAGCACGACGGCGCCGACAAGGGCATCGGCGTACTAATCCGCATCGCGCGCGCCATCGACCTGCACGGCAAGTCTTTTATCTGAACCTGTTTATCTGAGCCTGCTGCGCACTGCGCCCCAGGGGCGCAGTGCTTGTTCCGCTGTTTCGCTGCGGTCCGCTTATTACGGCTTCAGCGCGTCGTCGAGCGAGCGCACCCGCAGGCGGCGTCCGGCAGTGAGGGCCGCCGCCGCCAGCGCCTCATAGCGCGCCAAGTCTGCCATCAGATCATCCTTCTGCACTTCGCGCAACCGGCCCGCCGGACAAGCCCAGGGCGCCCAGCCCCGCCACCAGGCCGCGATTGGAACTTTGTTCACGGTTCTCCAGGCGACCGAAATCGCCACCGAACAGCACATGTTCCTTGAGCGCGGCAACGCCGCCACCAATGGCTGACTCGATGGGCGCGTTGCGCACTGCAAAAGCCATCTGCGTCATTCCGGCGCCGGCGCGCAGCGAGACCGCACTGCTCACCTTGACGTCGGTGCGGTTACGGAATCCACACAGGCCCTTGTTGCCCGCGGCCGCGGTCTCGGCGAAATCAACCACCAGCGTAAGCGCTCAGCCACCGGCGTTATATAAATTCGCTGCGAAGGTCGGCAAAATCCCCAAAAGTTAATTTACGAGGGGAACGCATGAGCAGATCCGCACCGGCAATCAGTACGGCGCAAGCAAGCGCATTC
>JBCKLP010000191.1:0-4767 GCA_038903735.1 Burkholderiales bacterium
TCCGCCAGCTCGCCCACCGAACGGACACGCCGATTTCCCAGGTGATCGATATCATCGATCTCTCCCCGGCCATTGCGCAGCTCAACCAGGATCCCCACTACCGCCAGGATGTCGTCGATGGACAGCGTCGCCGCCCCTTCGGAATCCCTTGGGCCGATGCGCTTGTAGAACGTCTTGAGCCAAGGCGGCGATTTTTCGTCCAGGGCCTCGGGATAGGCGCGCCGGTTGAATTTCATCCGCCCGACCCTGGACAGATCGTAACGATCCTCGGAATAGAACAGCCCGTTGAATAGCGTCTCCACGGAATCTTCCGTGGGCGGTTCGCCGGGCCGCATCATCCGGTATATGGCCACCCGGGCTGCCGTCTGATCCGCCGCCTCATCGATGCGCAAGGTCTGTGAAATGTAGCTGCCCTGATCCAGGTCGTTGGTGTAGAGCGTCTTGAATACCGCAATCTTCACTGAGCGGAATTTGGCGAGCAGCGCCTCGGTGATTTCATCGTTGGCGTGCGCGAGTATTTCACCGGTGTCGGTATCCACAACGTCGTGGGCAAGCGCCCGTCCGAGCAGGAAGTCCTCAGGGACGTCGATGCGCTTGAGACCGGCCGCTTCCATGTCACGGATATGCTTTACTGTGACGCGCTTGTCCTTCTGCACAATGGCCTTGCCGGCCTTGTCCAGAATGTCGAATCGTGCAATTTCGCCGCGCAGCCGCTCGGGCACCAGTTTGTACTGGATGCCGGCATCGCCCAGAAAAAATGCCTCAAAATCATAAAAGGCCTCGAGTATCTGCTCGTGCGTCATGCCTATCGATTTGAGCAGGATAGTAACGGGCATCTTTCTGCGCCGATCCACACGGAAATACAGAAAGTCTTTCGGATCAAACTCGAAATCCAGCCAGGAGCCGCGATAGGGAATGATGCGCGCCGAGAAAAGCAGCTTCCCCGAGGAGTGTGTTTTGCCGCGGTCATGCTCGAAAAACACGCCTGGCGAGCGGTGCAGCTGCGACACAATCACACGTTCTGTGCCATTGATGACAAAGGAACCCGTCTTGGTCATGAGCGGAATCTCGCCCATGTAGACTTCCTGCTCCTTGACTTCCTTGACCGTGGGTTTGGAGGCTTCCTTGTCCATGATGGTCAGGCGAACCTTGGCGCGCAAGGGACTTGCAAAGGTCAGCCCGCGCTGCTGGCACTCCTTGACATCGAATGGAGGCTCCCCCAGCCCATAGGACACGAAATCGAGCTTTGCGTTTCTGGAATGGGATGAAATCGGAAAGATGGATCCGAACGCGGCCTGCAAGCCCTGCGTTTTGCGTGAATCCGGCGCCACCGACGCCTGAAGAAACGCAGCGTAAGACTCCAACTGCGTAGCAAGAAGGAAAGGCACACTCATAACACCCGCGCGTTTGGCAAAGCTCTTACGAATGCGCTTTTTCTCGGTCGAGGTATAGGCTACTGCGCTCATGGACGCTCCCTGTCAGAAGCAAAAGATCAAATGACAAAAGCCGGCGATACTGACTCCGGATACTCTCATCTGACCAACTGATTCAAAAACTGCAAACCCGGCCGGCGGCAGTGCCGCCAGCCGGAAGATTCACGCACAAATTACTTGATTTCAGCCTTGGCGCCGGCGTCGGTCAGTTTCTTCAAGATTGCCTCGGCGTCAGCCTTGGCAACACCTTCCTTGACAGGTTTGGGTGCGCCATCAACCAGATCCTTGGCTTCCTTCAGTCCCAGCCCGGTCAGTTCGCGCACCACCTTGATGACGTTGACCTTGCTTTCACCGAAAGCCGTCAAAACGACGGTGAATTCAGTCTGCTCCTCCACAGCGGCGGCGCCACCGCCGGCAGCCGGAGCGGCCACTGCCACCGCGGCGGCAGCGGCGGATACGCCGAATTTTTCTTCCATATCCTTGATTAACTGCGATAGTTCCAGAACGCTCATATTCGCAACGGCGTCCATGATTTCAGCTTTTGCTACAGCCATTTCATTTCTCCTGAATTGATTTTTGGTTCAAAAATTGGTCCGCAAGCGGTTATTGCACGCCGGCACTTTGCTTCTGGTCCCGCACGGCGGCAAGGGTACGTACAAAGCGCGAGGGAACCTCGTTCAAAGTGCGCACGAATGTCGCAATGGGCGCCTGCATGGTGCCGAGAAGTTTTGCGAGCAATACCTCACGAGAGGGCATGTTTGCCAGGTCCTTGACTTCCTTCGCGGTGATTACCACGTTGGGCATGGCCCCGGCTCGTATAACCAGCTTCTCATTTGCTTTGGCGAACTCGTTTAACACCTTGGCCGTTGCTACGGGATCAGAAGATATCCCGTAGATCAGCGGACCGGTCAACTGCCCGGACAACTTTTCGAACGGTGTTCCGGTCACAGCGCGACAAACCAGTGTGTTCTTGAGAACGCGAAGGTACACGCCCAACTTTCTTGCCTCGCGGCGCAAATCGGTCATCTTCCCCACTTCCAGACCACGATACTCGGCAACGACAATCGCCTGCGCCTTCGCAACTTGCGCGGAAACCTCGGCAACCACTGCCTTTTTCTGCTCCAGGCTGAGACTCAAGGTCTACCTCCTTAAAATGCAAAAACCTGGGCATGACTATGAGGAACTGACAACGAACTTCCTCTCATCACACCTGTGTTTCGCTTCCAACACTGCAAAAAACGGCGACCTTGCAATTCAGGAAAATCCTTCATCTCGGGCGCGCCATCTGCGTAGGACCACGGTACTGATTTCAACGCCTGTGATCGCGCCCTGCCTTCAGGCTTGGTCACATTTGTCAGGCTCGATTCCGTGCGATTAAACCTTTCGGTTCCTACGGTCTTTGACAACCCGGCCACCTGCCCCGACTTTCCGGAGACCAGCCGCCGGCCCAAAGTTACTTTGCCCTGAACGAGGCGCGACTCACGCACGTTCTGCTCAGGGGAATTACCGGTTACTGCGACGCTCCGGTCAATGAGCCCACCTCAACGCGGACGCCGGGCCCCATCGTGCTCGACACTGAGAGCTTCCTCAGGTAAATGCCCTTGGAGGTGCTGGGCTTCGATTTGTTGAGCGCCTCGATCAGCGCCGCCAGGTTTGCGCTCAACTGTTCGGGTGTAAAGGACGCGCGGCCGATCGTGCATTGCACCACGCCAGCCTTGTCAGCGCGGTATTGCACTTGGCCTGCTTTGGCATTCTTTACCGCGGTCGCGACATCCTGCGCCACCGTGCCAACCTTGGGATTGGGCATCAGGCCCCGCGGTCCCAGAATCTGGCCCAACTGTCCAACCACGCGCATCGCGTCCGGGCTGGCAATGACTACGTCAAAATCGAGTTTTCCCGCTTTGATCGATTCGGCCAGATCGTCCATGCCGACAATGTCGGCGCCCGCGGCTTTTGCAGCCAGCGCCCGATCCCCCTGCGCGAACACCGCGACCCTGACCGACTTGCCGATTCCGGCTGGTAGAACCACCGAACCACGCACTGTCTGGTCGGATTTTTTGGCATCAATGCCCAGGTTGACTGCCACATCGATCGATTCGTCGAACTTCGCAGTCGCCGCTTTCTTCACGAGGTTCAGCGCATCGCCAACCGCGTAGGATTTATTCAGCTCGACAATCGCGGGCCAGGTCTTGGCACGTTTGGTGTTTGCGCTCATTTCACGCCCTCCACGGTAATGCCCATCGAACGCGCACTGCCCGCAATAGTGCGCACGGCAGCGTCCATATCGGATGCGGTCAGATCAGGCATCTTGGTTTTGGCAATTTCCTCTGCCTGGGCGCGGGTGAGCTTGCCCACCTTGTCGAGGTGCGGCGTTTTGCTGCCTTTTTCTATTCCCACGGCTTTCTTGATCAGCACAGCCGCGGGTGGCGTCTTGATGATGAAAGTGAAACTTTTGTCCGCAAATGCCGTGATCACCACAGGCAGCGGAAGCCCCGGCTCCACCTTCTGGGTCTGAGCGTTAAATGCCTTGCAGAATTCCATGATATTCAGTCCGCGCTGGCCCAGAGCGGGTCCAATGGGTGGACTGGGATTGGCCTTGCCTGCAGGCACCTGCAACTTGATGTAGCCGACTATCTTCTTTGCCACGATGGCTCTCCTTTGGGTTCAAACGGGCTACCTGCCCTCCCCGGTTCAACTGCAAACTGCCCAGCCTTTGCTGTCACACGCCGGCCTGCTGAAAGCGGGTCAGGTGCGGCGTCTCCGGCTAAGCCTTCTCAACCTGCCCGAATTCCAGCTCCACTGGCGTCGAACGACCAAAAATCGTCACCGACACTCTCAATTTGGATTTGTCGTAATTCACATCCTCGACTATTCCGTGAAAATCGATAAATGGACCTTCCTTGACACGAACGGCTTCCCCGTTTTCGAACAAAACCTTGGGTTTGGGCTTTTCCACGCCTTCCTGCATCTGATGCATGATGGCCTGAACTTCCTTTTCGCTGATCGGTGGCGGTTTTCTGCCGTGGGCACCGCCAACGAAACCCGTAACCTTGGGCGTGTTCTTCACCAGGTGCCAAGCCTCATCGCTCATGTCCATCTCGACAAGCACGTAGCCTGGGAAAAACTTGCGTTCTGAAATGTTCTTCTGGCCGCCCTTCATTTCCACGACCTCTTCGGTCGGAACCAGAATCTTGCCGAACATCTCCTGCATGCCGGTGCGCGCTATGCGATCCACCAGGGTGCGCTGCACCGTCTTTTCGAAGCCGGAATAAGCGTGTACGACGTACCAGCGCATGGTCATGACTTCTTCCAACCCAGAATCAAATCGTAAAGC
>JBCKLP010000192.1:0-4727 GCA_038903735.1 Burkholderiales bacterium
CTGTCGCGAACATTGGTAATTCTTTCAATAATGAATGCCGCAGCGCCGAAATCTCAGGCCGGTTCCATTCCATTGCTGCGCTTGGCGACATCGGCCTCGGGCGATTCCATGAACGCGAGCATGGCCCGCACCGCGTCTGCCTGCGAAGCGCTGGACGCGACGCCGCCCGAAAACGTAGTGATGATCTGCACAGCATCGGGCAACGGTCCCAGCACATCAATGCCCGGGAGGTGTATCAGTTCGCTCTGCTGCTGGAATCCAAGTTCAACCTCGCCCTTCGCCACCAGGGAACCGACCGGCACGCCGGGCGGCGCCTGCACGATGCGTCCCTTGATCTCCTCGGCAATGCCCCAACGCTCGAACAATTTGGTGAGGTGTACGCCACTCGGGCCGGTGGAATAGCCCAGGCTGCGCGCGCCGCTGACAGCGCGCTTCAGCGCATCCTCGCTTGAAATATCCGGATGCGCCGCACCCGCCTTCACTGCCACTGATACACCGGATTTCATCAGATCGACACGGCTGCCCGCCACAATTTTTCCGGCCGCCAGCAACTGCTCGATCACATTGGCCGCCAGTATCACCGCGTCAAATGCTTCGCCCGCCTGCACACGCTTGGCGGCATCCACGCCGCCTATCGATTCGATGCCCACCGAAAGCCCTGTGGACTGCTGGAATCGACGCGCGAGTTCGGCGAGCACCTGCTTGGTTGCCATGGATGAAATAACGCTGATAGGGGATGCCATTCGATAACCTCTTAGTGAACGGAATAGAATTTGCGGCGGCCGATGCCACCATGGAAACGCAGTCCCGGCACCGCCTCAGGGTTTCCTGGCCGGCCCCGGTTCCCAGGCGCCACCCAGACCGATGACGCCTTTTTTCATGTCCTCAATCGCCTGCGCAACTTCCACCGGCAGTCCGCGCACCCCCAGTTCGATATGGCGCCGCACGCCGTCCTCACCCATGCTGGGCAGGCTGAAGCTTTTCAGGTTCGAATAGCGCGCTTCGGCCTCGGTCATCAACGGGGTGATGCCGCTTTCCGGCAGGCCGTAGACCATGATCGAGGCCTCGGATTCGGGCTGCTGATGAAACAGCTCACGATATTTCGTGTTCAGCACCCATTCAACCATGGGCCATGCCATGACCGGAAAGCCCGGCACGAAATGGTGATGCCCGACGCTGAATCCCGACACCCGGTTGTAGGGATTGGGGATGATGCTGGAGCCACGCGGAAATTCGCCCATCTGCAAGCGGAGCGCTGTCAGCTCGCCACCGAAGCCCGCGCGTATCTCGGCTTCGGCATCGGGGTGCAGGCACAGCTCCACCCCCGCCGCCGCCGCTGCGCACTGGCGCGTGTGGTCGTCCGGTGTGGCGCCTATGCCGCCGAAACTGAAAACAATGTCCTCGCTTTTGAAGGTACGCGCCAGTGTCGAGGTAATGATGCCGCGATCGTCGGCGAGATACTGCGCCCAGGACAGTTTCAGCCCGCGCGCAGCAAGAATTTCCACGGTCTTCGCGAAATGCTTGTCCTGGCGTTTGCCGCGGATGATTTCATCGCCAATGATGATTGCACCGAATGCCACTGCTTACTTTCCTCCCCGCCGCACACGGGATACACGCGCCGCCGTTGCCGGTTTCCCTGCGCCAGCATCCGCCATCTTCACGCGCGTCGCCGCGGGCTCCTGCAGCGGCACATTCTCCAGATCGGCCAGCCACACCGTCGCCTCACTGTCGCTGGGCGCACGGTAGTCGCTGCGCGGCGAGAGCGATCCCCCGGAACCGACCTTGGGCCCGTTGGGCATGGCGCTGCGCTTGAACTGGCTGGTCTGGAAAAACCGTTTAAGGAATACTCCCAGCCACTGACGTATCTCGGCAATGGAATATTCGCGCCGCGCATCCACGGGCGTTTCCGGCCAGTTGCCCGCGCCGCGGTCACGCCAGGCATTCCAGGCGAGGAAGGCCACCTTGGCTGGCAGATAGCCAAAGCGCAGGGTGTAGTACAAATGGAAATCCTGCAGTTCGTACGGCCCGACCGCCGCTTCGCTTTCCTGCACCGGCTGGCCCTTGCCATTGGTTTTTCCGGGAACCAGCTCCGGGCTGATCGCGGTATCGGCGACCGCCTCCAGTGTGCGGCTCACCTCGGCCCCGTAGGCTTTGGTGCGTGCCGCATGACGGATCAGAAACCGGATCAGCGTCTTGGGCACGCTGGCATTGACGGCGTAATGCGCCATCTGGTCGCCCACGCCATAAGTGGACCAGCCCAGCGCCAGCTCGGAAAGATCACCCGTGCCCACCACTGGCGCATTGTGCAGATTGGCAAGACGAAACAGATGGCTGGTGCGCTCGCCGGCCTGCACGTTCTCGAAGGTGATGTCGTAGACCTTCCTGCCGCTCGCAAAAGGATGGCCGATGTCCTTCAGCATCTGCATGCACGAAGGCCGTATGTCGATCTCGCCTGCCGTGGCGCCTATGCCCTTCATCAGCGCGCGCGCCTGGCGCAGCGTGCGCTCGCCAGTGGCAAAGCCAGGCATGGTCCAGGCTAGAATATTGTTTCGCGGCACCCCCATTACATCCATGGCGCGAGCGCATACCAGCAGGGCCTGGGTGGAATCCAGGCCGCCGGAAACGCCGATCACCACCTTGTCCGTGCCGATCGAGCGCAGGCGCTTCACCAGCCCCTGCACCTGGATCTCCAGCACCTCGCGGCAGCGCGCATCGCGCGTCGCCGGGTCCGCCGGCACATACGGGAAGCGCTCATAGCGGCGCGCCAGTGGCAGCAGGGCATCAATCGGCGGGCCAAGGCGGAAGGCCACCTCGCGAAACTTCGCGACCTCACCGGCATGGCGTTCGACCGCTTGCCCGAAACTGGTCTGGCGCATGCGGTCCTGGGCAATGCGATCCAGATCGATGTCCGCGCTGACCCATTGCGATGCGTAGGCGTAGCGCTCGGTCTGCGCCAGCGGCACACCGTTCTCGTAAATCATGCCGTGGCCGTCCCAGGCCATATCGGTGGTGGATTCCCCATAACCCGCCGCGCTGTACAGATAGGCGGCGAGGCAGCGCCCGGACTGGTTGGCCACCAGATCAGTGCGATAGCGATCCTTGCCGATGGTGACATTCGATGCGGAAAGATTCAGCAGCACCGAGGCGCCGGCCAGTGCCGCAAAGGAACTGGGGGGAATCGGCGTCCACAGGTCTTCGCAGATCTCCACCGCGAAGGCAAACAACGGCTGGTCGGAGGCACGAAACACCAGGCGTGCGCCAAAGGGCACACTGGCCTCGCCAATCTGCACCACATCGACATTCGCAACATCGCCGCGCGTGAAATGGCGCAGCTCATAGAATTCACGGTAACCGGGCAGATAGGTCTTGGGCACCACGCCAAGCACCTGCCCGCGATGCACCACCGCCGCGCAGTTGTAGAGCAATCCAGCGACGCGCAGCGGCAGGCCCACCACGGCGGTGCAAAACAGATTCTCCGAGGCCTTGCGCACGGTTTCCAGCGCGGCGAGCGCGCCATCCAACAGGGCCTGCTGGTGAAACAGGTCTTCGCAGGAATACGCGGTCAGCCCCAGTTCGGGGAACAGCACGAGCACGCTGCGATCGGCATTTGCCTTCTTCATCAACTCCACGGTGCGCGCCGCATTCCAGGCCGGATCGGCAACGCGCACCTCGGGCACCGCGATGGCGAGCCGCACGAAGTTGTGCTGATAGAGGTTAAAGAAAGACACCCGGGGTGCCTTTGAGCGTGGGAAAGGGACGGAAATTATCTCAGAAATCCGGTACTTATGCGAACTCCTTCATGAAGCCCATCCGCGGCCGGCGCCGGCCGCTCAATCCAGCATGCGCAGCCGGTTCACCACCACCCCGTCGATGGGCGCATTGCGCAAGGCCTGCAGGCGCGCCAGCGCGAAATGGATGAACACGAGGCCTGCATAGATGGGCACGAAGAATCCCAGAATCGGAATATGAGCGACCACCGCCACCGCCAGCCCCAGGCCGAAAAAGGCAAGGCGATGTTCACGCACCAGTTGGCTGATTTCCCCTGCATCGGCATGCTCGGCCAGCGCATCGTAGCGAAACACGCGCTGATTGAGATAGGCAAACAGCAGCACCGGCAGCACCGGCCAGAACACCGGCGCCAGCCACAGGGGAAGGGTCACCACGAGCAGGAACAGGAACACGAGAATCGCCACGACAGCATTCCACACGCTGCCCGTGAAGCTGCCGCCCTGGCGTGCCGTCAGCACCGGATAGTCCCGCGAGGCGACATGCTTCACCATCGCCGGCATGGCAAACACACTGACAATCAACACCGCCACCACCAGCACCACAGGCACTGAAGCGATGATCAGCACGATCCACGCGAGGTGGCTGGCAATGAGCGCCAGCGGCCAGACGGTCAACATCCACTGCACGGTGTCAGTGGACTTGAACTGCAGATCAACCCACTGCACCGCTTCCGACCAGAAGGCCACGCCGAGGCCTATCCACAACAACATCGCAATGGCGATCGGCCAGATCATCAGCAGCAGCATGCGCGGATGCAAGAGCGACACGAACGCGCGCACCAGTGCCGTGACCATGGCCTCCATACCGCCATCCATTGATTTGTTCATTCGCTGATTATCGCATCCGCCTCTTGGATTCCGGCGCGCAAGCGTGTAGATTTTGCGCTCTGCGCAGCTTGTGCGCGGCAACTTTCGGAGCAAACCATGCCCGCCAGAAAA
>JBCKLP010000193.1:0-4701 GCA_038903735.1 Burkholderiales bacterium
CAAGTGCAGTTTCACGCTGGGATCCCGGTAAATGCTTGGTGGGCCAGGGGTGGACGGGCAATCCCGCCCGGATACTCGCCGGCGGGATTGAGGGGTTTTTTGCAGGCAACGCTAAGTGTCGGGTAACATTATAACTTTTATGCGTTTTTGCACTGCAGCGTAAGAACATTTTGGACAGGGAAGAACATTTTGGACAGGGAATTGCAGTAATGCTCAAGCCGATACGCAAATCCTCGAAACTGGCCGATGTCTGCTACGACATCCGCGGCCCGGTGCTGGCGCGCGCACGCGCAATGGAGGAGGACGGCCAGCGCATCCTCAAGCTCAATATCGGCAATCTGGCGCCCTTTGGCTTCGACGCGCCTGACGAAATGCGCCACGATGTCATTGTCAACCTGTCGAACGCCTCGGGATACACCGATTCCAAGGGCCTTTTTCAGGCGCGCAAGGCGGTCATGCATTACAGCCAGTCGAAGAACATCGCCGGCGTGGAACTGGACGACATCATTGTCGGCAATGGAGTGTCCGAGCTGATCGTGATGTCCATGCAAGGCCTGCTCGATGATGGCGACGAAGTGCTGATTCCCGCGCCCGACTATCCCCTGTGGACGGCGGCGGTGCGCCTGGCGGGCGGCAGGCCGGTGCATTACCTGTGCGACGAGGGCGCCGACTGGACGCCCGACATTGCCGACATTCGCGCCAAGATCACGCCGCGCACCCGCGCCATGGTGGTGATCAATCCCAACAACCCCACCGGCACGCTGTATCCGAACGAACTTCTGCTGCAGTTGATCGAGATTGCACGCCAGCACCAGCTGATCATCCTGGCCGACGAAATCTACGACAAGATGCTCTATGACGGCGCGAAGCACACGGCCATCGCCTCGCTGGCCGACGATGTGCTGTTTTTGAGCTTCAACGGCCTGTCGAAGAACTACCGGGCCTGCGGCTACCGCAGTGGCTGGGTGGTGATCTCCGGCGAAAAGCAGCATGCGCGCGATTACATAGAGGGGCTGGATATCCTGGCCTCCATGCGCCTGTGTGCCAATGTGCCGGGCCAGTACGCCATCCAGACGGCGCTGGGCGGCTACCAGAGCATCAACGACCTGGTCGCGCCGAGCGGGCGGCTGTGCCGGCAGCGCGATCTGGCGTACTCGCTGATCACGCAGATTCCGGGTGTGAGTTGCGTCAAGCCGAAGGCGGCGCTGTATCTCTTTCCCAAGCTCGATGCGAAAATGTACCCGATCGAGAACGACCAGCAGTTCATCCTGGAACTGCTGGAGGAACAGAAGGTGCTGGTGGTGCAGGGCAGCGGTTTCAACTGGCAGCAGCCGGACCACTTTCGGGTGGTGTTCCTGCCCAACAGCGATGACCTCACTGAAGCGATGGGTCGCATTGCCCGTTTCCTCGAGGGCTATCGCAAGCGGCACGCCTGATGCGCGTGATCGAGATTTATTTTGCGAAGACCTGATCATCAGCTCATACAGATTCTGGAAGGCATTGAAATGAAACCGATCAACGTGGGACTGCTGGGCATTGGTACCGTGGGCGGAGGCACCTGGGTGGTGCTGGCGCGCAATCAGGAGGAAATCACCCGTCGCGCCGGGCGCGGCATTGTGATTACCGCGGTGGCCGACAAGGACCAGGCGCGCGCGCAGAAAATCACCGGCGGCAAGGCACGCCTCACCGACGATGCCAATTCGGTGGTCAACGATCCGGACATCGACATCGTGATCGAGCTCATCGGCGGATGCACGGTCGCGAAGGAATTCGTGCTCAAGGCCATCAACAACGGCAAGCACGTGGTGACGGCCAACAAGGCACTGCTTGCGACGCATGGCAACGAGATTTTCAGCGCGGCGCAGAAAAAAGGCGTGATGGTTGGGTTCGAGGCCGCGGTGGGGGGCGGCATTCCCATCATCAAGGCGCTGCGCGAAGGCCTGACCGCGAACCGCATCGAGTGGATCGCCGGCATCATCAACGGCACTTCGAACTTCATCCTCTCGGAGATGCGCGACAAGGGCCTTGCCTTTGACGGCGTCCTGAAGGAGGCGCAGCGACTGGGCTATGCCGAGGCCGACCCCACCTTCGACATCGAAGGGGTGGATGCCGCACACAAGCTCACCATCATGTCGGCAATTGCCTTCGGTATCCCCATGCAGTTCGAGAAAGCCTACACCGAGGGCATCTCGAAGCTCACCCAGCAGGACATCCGCTATGCCGAGGAACTGGGCTACCGCATCAAGCTGCTGGGCATCACCCGGCGCAGCCGTGGAGAAAATTCGGAGGGCATCGAACTGCGCGTGCACCCCACGCTGATTCCGGCGCGGTGCCTGATTGCCAATGTCGAGGGTGTGATGAATGCGGTACTGGTAAAGGGCGATGCCGTCGGCTGCACCATGTACTACGGTGCCGGCGCGGGGGCCGAGCCCACTGCCAGCGCAGTCGTGGCGGATCTGGTGGATGTGACGCGCCTGCACACCGCCGACCCCGACCATCGCGTGCCGCATCTGGCGTTCCAGCCCGACCAGCTCGCCGACACGCGCATCCTGGCGATGGACGAGGTGATCACTTCCTATTACCTGCGCATGCGGGTGGCCGACCGGCCCGGCGTGCTGGCCGATGTGACGCGCATCCTTGCCGATCTGGCGATATCCATTGATGCCATGGTGCAAAAGGAGCCGGGCGAGGGCGAGGAGCAGGTGGACATCATCATGCTCACCCACCAGACCCGTGAAAAAAGCATCAATGCGGCCATCGTGAAAATCGAGGCGCTGCCGGTGGTGAGTGGCAAGGTGACGCGCATCCGTCTCGAAGAACTGGGCTGAGCGGCAGGGAAATGCGTTACCTCAGCACCCGCGGCGGCGGCGCGCCGCAGACCTTCACCGCTATCCTGCTGGAGGGCCTGGCCCCAGACGGCGGGCTGTATGTGCCCGAGGCCTATCCGCACATCGACGCGACGGAGCTCGCCGCGCTTCGGAAAATGCGCTATCCGGATCTCGCCTTTGCGCTGCTGTCGAAATTCGTCGACGACATCCCGGCAAGCGACCTGCGTGCGCTAATTGAAAAAACATACACGGCGGAAATTTTCGGCAGCGAAGATATCGTGGCAGCCAGGGCGCTGGAGCCCGGGCTCTTCATCCTCGGCCTGTCCAACGGGCCCACGCTCGCCTTCAAGGACGTGGCCATGCAGTTGCTGGGCAACCTCTTTGAGTACGCGCTGGAAAAGCGCGGCGAGACGCTGAACATCCTGGGTGCGACTTCGGGCGACACCGGCTCGGCGGCCGAATACGCGATGCGCGGGAAAAAAGGCGTGCGCGTTTTCATGCTTTCGCCGCACAGGCGCATGAGCCCGTTCCAGACCGCGCAGATGTTTTCGCTCACCGACCCGAACATTTTCAACATCGCGGTGCGCGGCGTGTTCGACGACTGCCAGGACATCGTCAAGGCCATCAGCAACGATGCGGAATTCAAGTCTCGCCATCGCATCGGCACAGTGAATTCGATCAACTGGGCACGCATCCTTGCCCAGATGGTGTACTACTTCAAGGGCTATTTTGCGGTGACAAAGAGCGACACCGAACAGGTGTCCTTCGCCGTGCCCTCGGGAAACTTCGGCAATGTGCTGGCCGGCCACATTGCACGGCAGATGGGCCTGCCCATTCGCCGCCTGATCGTCGCCACCAACGAGAACAATGTGCTGGATGAGTTTTTCCGCAGCGGCCGCTACCGCGTGCGCGGCGCGGCGGAGGTGCAGGCCACCAGCAGCCCTTCGATGGATATTTCCAAGGCCTCCAATTTCGAGCGTTACGTGCTCGACCTGCTGGGACACGATGCTCAAGCGCTGGCAAAGCTATGGTCCAGCGTGGAGAAGAAAGGCGTATTCGACATCTCAAAAAGTGTCGCCTTCCGCCAGATCGCAGAGACCGGGTTGGTCTCCGGATCAAGCACGCATGCCGACCGCCTGGCCACCATTCGCAGGGTGTGGGAGAACTACGGCGTGATGATCGACACTCACACCGCCGATGGCGTGAAGGTCGGGCTTGAGTACCGCGAGTTCGGCGTGCCGCTGGTTTGTCTGGAGACGGCACTGGCTGCGAAGTTCGCCGAGACCATCCGGGAGGCGCTGGGTCGCGACCCGGAACGGCCGGCGGCCTATGCCGATATCGAGAGCAGGCCGCAGCGCTTCGAGGTGATGGATGCAGATGCCGAGGCGGTAAAGGCTTTCATACGGCAGAACACGTGACTTCGGGTACACACAGGGCCTCTGTTGTACGCACGGCTGAATGTCGGTTCGTCTCATGTCGCGAGTCTCATGTCGCGGGTTTCATGTCGCGGGTTTCATTGCCACCCTTTCTTAGCCTTGCTAATATGGTCGGAATTATTCCTAGCGCGAGCCGCGAGGTACACCATGACCACTGCCGAAAAGATCAGCATTGCTTTGCCGCCTGAGATGGTGGCCATCGTTCGCAACGCCGTAGCTAGCGGTGAATATGCGTCCAGCAGTGAGGTCATCCGTGACGCGCTTCGTGACTGGACGCATAAGCGCAGCCTTCGCCAGCAGGGCGTGGCTGAGTTGCGTCAGCTCTGGCAGGAGGCATTGAGCGATAAATCGCCGGGCATCCCTGCCAAAGAGGTGTTGGACATCCTGGAGCGCAAGTATCAGGCGATTGCGGACGCTACACGCACAGCAGTCTGATG
>JBCKLP010000194.1:0-4694 GCA_038903735.1 Burkholderiales bacterium
CATAAGGAGCGAACCTCATGAATGCAGTGTGTCGGCAGCAGAATGGGCAACGGTGGGAGAACCCTCGAGACCCCTATGAGGCATCCGGCAACGGATGACCCTCGATAATAGAGCGAGGCAGCTCCCCGACGAATCGGTTGTCATGCGGTAACCAACCCGCGCATATCAGACTGATCAACCGTCGGCATCCCGCCCGTTCTGCTCCCAACACACTGCACAACCATGAAAACATCTTGATTATCGGTAGTGTCTCAGTTTGAATGTAACAGCCATAAACGAAAACCCCGCCGAAGCGGGTTTAAAATCTATGATTGATGCAACACTGCTTTAATCTTTTGTTTGCTAGATGCCTAGATTTGCAACCATGAGGGATGGTTTGTCGAATATTACCTTTCTTGCACCAAATCTCATGAGAACCTTTGCCGTCCCTAAGTTTTGTCCATCCGTTCTTGGATAATAGGCGTTTTATTTCCTCTTCGTACCCGTTCATGCCATCGCATGGCGTTCGCTAATTCGAATGTCTCTTATGGACTTTGTAATTGGCGTATGTGCCAATTCGAGTAACACTTGAACCGCAGTGTCGATTTCGACCATAAGACCATCTAAGCTAGAGGATTCAACCGCCAGCCCAAAATTATCGTTTGTAGCACAATAAACGCTTGCTTCTTCATCCTTGAAAATCTCTATTTTGATCAAGATCGGCAAGCCCAAATTGGCAGCAATGCGCCAACCGGAAACCCTAGACGCCAATACATAGCCACCCCTCTGAATAGATCCTGTTCGGGCATTGTCAGCCCGTACGCCACTTGACACCCTTATCGACCAAAACTACCAATTATTCAGGCCGATTTAATCATGTCGTATTATTGTAAATTGATATTAAATTTCTGTATCCTCCAACTATTTGTAATTACAGTAAAATATTGCTAGTACTTGTCGTATTCTTGATATGCCGAGAAAACCAGACCTCGCCGATCTGATCCGCAACCGCATCGCCAGCAACCGGCGCGCGGCCGCTTTCATTCGGGAGGACTTCATGGATTGTGGTGACTACGACCAGATCGGCCGGGCACTGCGAGAGCTGGTGAGTTCGGGTGATCTCCTGCGCATCGGCTACGGCATCTACGCGAAAACTCGACGCTCGATCGTGACGGGTAAGCCCGTACCGACCAAGCCCCTCATCTCGATTGCCGCCGAAGGATTGAGAAAGCTTGGCTACAAGGTTGCCCCGAGCAAGGCCGCCCAAGCCTATCGCGAGGGGAGGTCGACTCAATTTCCAGTTCGGCAGGCACTGAACCTCGGAGAGCAAAGGGTCTCGCGGGCCATCCAGCTCGGTCGTGACAAGATCGTCTATGAAACAGCTAAGCCGCGCCGACGCAATCAGGCTTAGCGATATTCGCCAAGCCGATCCAAAGCTCGCCCGATTGCCGGAGGCGATGCTTGAGAAGGACGTGTTCATCACCGAGGCTGCGCTGGCGCTATCAGCGCTTGGGCTCCCTGGTGTCGGGATAATATTTTGCGGCGGCACGAGCCTGTCAAAGGCCCACCAATTGATCGAGCGCATGTCCGAAGACGTCGATTTCAAACTCGATGTGCGGGACAAGAAATTGAGCAACAACGGAAGAAGGACTTTGCTCCGGAAGTTCCGGGCCGCCGCGGTGGCAAAATTGAATTTGCTCGGCTACGAGATCACAGACGAGCACATCAGCTCGAAGGACTCGAATAACTACATCACCATCCTGCTTCCATATAAAACCCAGTTCACGAATATCGCCGCGATCCGCCCTGACGTGCGAATCTAGTTCAGTGCATCGAGCCCTCGCCTGCCTACCCTATCCAAGCCGATCAGGACCCTCGTGTCCGAGACGCTCGTGCTCTCCAGGGCGGGCTCCCTGGATTGCTTGAACGTGTCCGAAACCATGGCGGAGAAACTGGTCGGCTTCACGCGCCGCACCGCGCAGCATCTCGCCGGCAAGGGGCGCGGTGAGTTCGATGAAACGATCGTGCGCCACTTGTACGACGTGCATCAGCTATCGAAAGCGGGTGGCGTTGACTTGACGAAAATCTCCGACTTGGTCCTCGCCATTTCTCATGGAGACGCGGCCGAATTCAAGAACCAGCATCCCGAGTACGCCGAGAACCCGATCGCCGAAACCGAGCGATCCCTGCAGGCGCTGACCGACGATCCTCGCTTCGAAGAGTGGTACGACAAATACGTCGCGACGATGATCTACGGCGACGAAAAACCTTACTTCAGGGACGTCGTAAAGGTCTTCAGGGAAGCGACCCACCTCGGAATGAAAATCGACCAACCTGCGGGGGCACGAAAGGTGTGACTTGAGTCTTATTTCCCCTTGAAGTGCTTTTCGAACCCGGCCCAGGTGCCGTCGTAATTCTTCTGCCGCTGCGGCGCCTCCATCGCGAACCGCGCGAGCTCGTATTTGTATGCTGTGCAGGTGCCATGCCAGGCCACCGTGTCGAGCGGGGGGTGCGGCAGCTGGGTGGCCCATAGGCCGCCCATGAATTTGCTGATCACTTCGGTCCTGGCCTTGTCCTCCCAGGCGGCCACAGGCGCAAGGAAATCGCGGGGATTCGCGAGCCCGTTCGAGTCGATCAGCCCCAGTTCCGGCAGCCGGAAGAGCGCGCCGACGCTGACAAGCATCCGCTGACCAATGGTTTTCCATGCGCCAGTTCCGGAGTCAGATCGACAACCAAAATGGAGAGCCGGGGTTGGATTCCGTCGATGCGCCAGCGAAGCGGTGTGGAGTAGCGCAGATGGAGAGCCTGTGGCATCGAGCCGGGGGAATAGCGCACGATCAGCTACGCCGACGACCCGAATCCCCACGCCGCATTCGGGCTGGATGTGATGCCCGCACAGAGCCCGAGGTCAAGCCGGGCAGCCCCCGGTGCCGGAGCACCAGCGCTGACAGCGTCACCCGTGATCCCTTGCAGGAATCAGCGAGCCGCTAGTGTAGTGTCCCCTAAATAACTTTACAGACTTTCCGGCGATTGCTCTGATCTCGCTCATGCTGAACACACCGGGATCTACCCTGCCCAGAGGGAAAAAGAAGGTGGCTTCTCTGTAAAGTTTATTAAGGGACACTACACTAGCAGAAGGCAAAGAGGCTTGCGGTGGCCAGAGGCGAGTGGCCCCTGGCGATCCGAAGGTCTGGTTCATTTCCACGGAGTCCTTCGCCAAGGTGCTGTCCGCGGGTAACCGTGACTTGATGCGGGTAATCGCCGCGCAGTCCCCTGGCTCCCTGGATGAACTGGCCAGGATCACAGGCAAGGCAAAGTCGAATCTCTCCCGGACCCTGAAGACCATGGCAGCTTACGGCTTGATCAACCTGGAACGTGGCGAGCGGGGGCGGATTACGCCCAAAGTCGTTCATGGCCGGGTAGAACTCGTCCTGCCCCTGACCTGAGCGCGTTCTGGCATCCACGCCTGCCCAGGGTGCAAAAAATATGCCACTCGAAGGCAAGTCCGCGATCTGCATCAAGGAGGAGCAGAAATTCAGGCATGTGCCAAGGCTTTGCGGCGCTTGCGAGTTGGCGAAGGTTTAGGCGGCGCAGATTCTTCCGCGGTGTGTTCACCTGCCAATTCGACAAAGAACGGGCGCATCCACGCCGGAGCCAGGGCGATGTCCTTCAACAATCCGCGACGTTCCTCCTCCGGCAGGGTTTTTCGCAGGTGATTGATGCGTGCGGCATTGACATGTACCGGTCCCAGATTGCGCAGCGCCTGAATCAATAATCCGCTCAGCCGGCCGGCCACCACCGCATCAACGCCGGGCAACAGGTCGCCGAGCATCGCCTGCTGTCGCGGCACTGCGTACAAACAAGGGTTTGCCGGGGGCTTTGCCGGGGGCTTGCAGGCCTTGAAGTACTCATGAGATGGCCGGAAATGCCCGCCAGACAGGCATCTTCAGTCATTTTTCCAAGGTGATGCCCGCGGCCGGTACCCAGGTGTCGGAGGATGGCATGGCCCTGGTTGTCGATCGCTTCGATGCCGATGAACGCGGCCAGTGCCGCTGGAGCATGGAAGATTGCTGCGCCTTGCTGGGTCTGCGTTCCGCCGCGAAGTACGACACCACATGGGAGCGCATCGCCAAAGCGGTACGCGACCATGTTCCGGGCGCGCGGCAACGAGAGACCTTTCGCCATCTCGCCGCAACCCTGCTATTGACTTACGCGCTGCGCAACGCCGATTGCCACGCCAAGAATCTTGCGCTGCTCTACACCTCGCGCAAGGACGTATGCCTGTCACCGGTCTACGACATGTTGACCACCTCGGTGTATGCGGGCTACCGGAACAGCCCGCCGGCTATCAGCTTTATGGGAAAGAAAACCTGGGCACCGGGCAAGACGCTGCAGCGATTCATTAGCGCCACTTTTGGCATTGCCGCAAAGGAGCAGGTGAAAATCATCGAAGCCATCGGTGATGCGGTGTCCGTCACCGCCGTGCAAGTCCGCGAAGCCATGGCCGCGCATCCGGGCTTCGTGGACATCGGCAAGCGCATGCTGATCTCCTGGCATGAGGGGGTGTCAGGCCTGCGCAATCCGCGCACCTACGCCATGGGCGCATGGCGTGCCGGCGAAGCGCTGACAGGCTTCTCGGAACCACCCAAGTTGGCAAATCCGAAGAAGGCGGCAATCGGACGCTCCGCACTGCTGCACAAGCGATGAGCGCGCGA
>JBCKLP010000195.1:0-4653 GCA_038903735.1 Burkholderiales bacterium
CAAACTCACTCGGGATGGATAGATGCGTCCTTTGCCTCTGCGGATGCCTGGACTACGAGGATCGCGCTCATGGATCACTCCTCGCTCCGGTTCTCCGCCTTGCCGGCAGTGTCAACAGGTTTCGCAACGGTTTGCCGCTGGCAGTTCGGTAAACATCAAAGTCCCGGTCTACGGAAAGAATACGATTTACGCCTAATGAGGCGGCAAGCGCCGCCACGCTCGTATCGGCAAAGTCAAAGGGCAAGTCCCGGTATTTGCGCGTCAAGCCGATCATGGCTTCGAGGTCGGCATTGTCGAGTTGCGCAACGGTTACGCCTCCTGCGGCGACCCAGTCCAGGAATTCGATCTCGGTGTCTTTTCCAACCCGCGACGCGAGCAAAGCCGAGGTTTCCGTCAGGACCGGCCAGGTTGTGAAAAGGCGGAATTCGGGATTGCGCTGCAGTGTCTGCCGGACGCGCAAATGATAGGCGTCGTCCCTGTCGAACAGAGCGAGCAGGGGACCACTATCGACGACGACGGCGTTTCGCATTGGCAAGTTCGGCATAATAAGTGTGGCGGCGCGCCGAAAGGTCGCGCGTGCCGCTGCCGCGCTTGCCAAAAACCTCCTGGCCCAACTGGTACGCGGACTTCGAGTTGCGCTCGAGGTAGGCGCGCAATGCCTCCTGAACGATCGCACTCTTGGTACTGCCCTCCGCACGGCTGCGCGCTGCGATCAGCGCTTCAAGAGCGGGTTCCAGTTTGACGGTCAAGGTCATGGCGGCTCGACTTCAGGTTCGTAGACTTCAGGTTCGTATTACGAAACATAATACCACCATTGGAGGTACGAACATTGGAGGACTGGCCAGGGGAAACAAGTCCAGTCCGCAGATGCACGAATCTCCCAAAGCCCTCGCTCACTCCGAATGGATCCCCGCATCGCGCAGGGTTTTTGCATACAGCGGAAGGTCCGAGCGTACCCGTGTCCGAGCGTACCCGCGCGCCCAACTCCTCGGGCGTGCCCGGGGCCAATTCAACGCCTGCCGGGAGGAATTGCTCCCAAAAGAAGGTGAGGATTGACAGCCTGCCCGAGGACCAGCGGCCCACCGCGTTACTGCCGTTGAGCGAAGATGCTCTCAGACACGGTGAAGATGATTGCCTACCGCGCAGAAACTGCCATGGTCTCGCTATTGCGACGCCATTTGGCCAAGGAGGCCGAGGCCCGCGCGCTGGTGCGCGAGCTATTTGTCTCGGATGCTGATATCGAGCCTGACCCCGTTGCCAAAACACTGACCATCAGAATCCATCGCATGGCCAATCCGTCTCACGACAAAGCCGTGGCCGCGCCCTTGGATGAACTGACCCTGCAGGGCTTCTGCCCCCCCGAAACCGGTGCGAAAATGATCTACACGCTCGTTTAAATGTGCCAAGTCCAAATCCTCCCGGATCAGGAAGTCTGAAGTTAGACCCTCTATCAGCCCCCCCTCAAACGGGGCGCTTAGAGATGTAAAAACTCAGGCTCATCGGCGCTTGCCATTAGTGCTGGTTGGAAACAAAACTGGACCATACAGGGTTCAGAATCGGGAGAACAAATCTACCGTGGGGCGTGCGCACCGGCATCATGGATATTGCTGGCGAGAGTGCAGCACTCGCAGAATCTCAATTGCATCATCGCCGACCTGATAAACCACGATGTAGTTTGGATGCACGACATACTTGCGAGTCCCGGGCACGCGACCAAGCCGGAATAAATGGGGCATGAGTGGCAGGCTTTGCGCCGCCTGCACAATGTCGGCAAAAAGACTTTGGGCTGCTTTCGCGTTCCGCTGCTCTATGTAGTCAATGATTTCCACCAGATCGGTGGTTGCCTCTTCAGACCAACGGACGGTTTGCACGGGCTGTGCGGCGCTTTTCCAACATGGCCTGAACCTTGGCCACGGCGGCATCGTGCGGAAGGCGCGGGGTTTCGCTATGCAGCGCTTCCTCAACCTTGGCGCGAAACCATTGGTTGTGGCTGGCTTCCTGTTCTTCGGTCGGGAACTCGGAAACGATGGGGGATAGGACTGCGTTCATGCGGAAAAGCTTAGCACAATGTGAACGAACCGCAAAACCAGAGTGCCGGCAGCCCAGGGCGGATTGGCTCTCTCTGAACTAGCGTTTTAGGTCAGCGAGTTAGAAAGGTAAAAAGATTGACCTGTCAGTTCGCTAGCTCTATATTGCCAGCACTACTCCCCCAGCGGTTTCGATCGTTGGGCGCAAGGCTCCTTCGGGAGCCTTTGCTTTTTCTGCGAGGGCAAAATTGCGCACGATCGTCTACATCGACGGGTTCAATCTTTACTACGGCTTCTGTGAAGGGCACGCCATACAAATGGCGTGATCCAGGTGCACTGTTTCGCAACCTACTGTCTCCGCAGAATGTCATTGTAAAAATTCACTATTACACAGCCAAGGTATCGGCGCGCCCAAATGATCCGGGTATTCCAATACGCCAGATGGCGTACCTTAACGCTCTGTCGGCGTATGTTCCAAACATCGAAATTACTTACGACCATTATCTGAGTAGCATTGTGAAGGCTATGCTGGTCTGTGGCCGCCGGAGCCTACATGCATGAATTTGGCCGGTTTGAAATTGCGAACGAGTTTTCCGGGTTTTTCACCCAGTGAGGGGCCAGGTCAGGCGTGAACAGGGCACCGGTCAGATCTCGATCTGATCCTTTGATCGATAGCTTTTGCCGGCGATGAGTACAGTCTCGGCGTGGTGCAGCAGGCGATCCAGAAGAGCAGAGGTGAGGACGGCGTCGTTGTTGAAGATGCCTGCCCACTGCTTGTACACGCGGTTGGTTGTGATCAAGGTAGCACCGCGTTCATAGCGGTGGCTCAGAATCTGGAACAGGCAGTCGGCCCCGAACTTGTCGATGGGCAAATAGCCCAGCTCATCGATGCACAGCACCTCAGGCTTGATGTAGTGGTGCATGATGCGTTTGATACTGCCGCTGGCCTGCGCGTCGGCCAGCGTGTTGATAATTTCGATAGCGCCGGTGAATAGCACCGAGTGCCCCCGTTGACACGCTGCGTGGCCCAACGAGGTCATGAGATGGCTTTTGCCCAGCCCGGTGCCGGAGATGAACACCACGTTGGCGTGTTGCTTGACGAAATCCAGGTGGAATAGATTCTGAATGAGCATGCGGTTGATCTTGGTGGGCCAGTTCCAGTCGAACTGATCGAGTGTCTTGAGCACGGGGAAGCGCGCCTGGTCGATGCACCGCTGCACACGACGATCTTTGCGCGCATCGGCCTCGCCGTTGATCAATTCGCTCAGGTAGTCCAGATGCGACCAGTGCTTGTCGGCGGCGGTCTGTGCCAACACCTGATGATTCTGGAGCATGAACGGCAGTTTCAAGGTGCCAAGGTGCGAGCGCAGTGCATCGGCATCGGCATGGGGTTGGTCAGGGCGTGTTCTCATCGTCGGCTCCTTGGTTGCGGTCGTAGATGGACAGATCGGGTTCGGGTAATTCCAGCTCAAGCAGGTCGGCGCGCCGCGTGAGCTGGAGGGCGGCCGGTTCCGGGTCGATGCGCCGGCGCGCGGCCAGGATATTGGCAATGTACTCAGCGCTGAAGGCCTGCAGCTCCAGCCCGTCGTCGAGCGCGCGGGCGACGGCCTCTTTGCCGTGCAACTCGGCGAGGGCAAGGATTTTGCGCAAGTGCACACGTGCGTTCACGCGTTTGGCCTCGAGTCCCTCGCGGTAGGCTTGGGCGCGGGGCGAGAGCGCCAGGAAGTGCACCAGCAAACGCTGCTCGCGTGCGCTCTTGCGCTGCGCCAGGAGTTGCTGCGCGTGCTCGGGGTCTTCGATGTCCTGGTGCCGATCCATGCTGCGCGCATGTTGGGCGACCAATTGGTCGGCCGCATAGATGCACACCCGATCGGCATAGGCCTTGAGCGTCAGGAGCTGGCCGGCGTGGCGCGCTGGCACCGAATAGTGATTGGAGTCCAGCGCGACCCTAAACTGCTTGGTGGCGCGCACGTTTGTTACGCGCGCCAGATCAAACCCTGCCGGGTTGAGGGGCCGCAACTTCGCCCGTTCCTCTTCAAATTGATCGATGGGTCGTTGATGCGTGGACTCGTGCATGCGCACGTCGGCCACCGTATCAACCCACAACTGAGCGGCTGGCTGCAAAGCACAGAAGTCGGCCAGCTCCAGACCCGCCAAGAAGTTCTTCTTGACGTATCCGACCCCGTTCTCGACCCGTCCTTTCTCGTTGCCGCTTCGCACGTTGCAGGCGGTGATCTCGAAGCCCCAGTGGCGCGAGAAGTCCAGGTACTTCGGATTGAACACCGGCGCAGAACCCACCAAGCGCTGCAACACCGCCGACTTGAGGTTGTCGACCATGACGCGTTGGGTCACGCCTCCAAAGGCCGCAAACGCGTTCTCATGGCACTGCAGAAAGAACTCCATCGTCTGCGAGACGGTGAATTCGAGGTACATGCGCCGGCTGTGGCACAGCACCATCAGGAAGAAACTCAAGCGCCGGCGCGTGGAGCCCACGGCGATGCTCCCGTACTCGCCCCAGTCGACCTGGGCGGCTTCGCCGGGGCAGAAGTCAAGTTTGAGAAACGCCGCTGGCGGGTGTGGGCGGATGCGGTGTACATAGTCTTTGACAATGGTGCGCCCGCCCGAG
>JBCKLP010000196.1:0-4652 GCA_038903735.1 Burkholderiales bacterium
GAATCGTCACCCCGGCGAAAGCCAGGGTCAGGTTCCTTTGGCCCGGCGGCTCAAGCAATATTCCATTTTCGAAATCAGAATATAGAATTAGAATATGTCAATGCTAGGATTATTTTTACAAAGTGTAAAAATATGACTTCAGCTCAATGCCCACCAGCACCCTGAATCGCACGCCACACCTTGTCCGGCGTGGCGGGCGTGTCGATGTGGGTGATGCCCAGGGGTGAGAGGGCATCCACTACCGCGTTCATGATGGCGGCCAGCGCGCCCGCGCCATCCGGCTGTTTTTTCGTGCCTTAGCCCGCATTGCCTGCCTGCGCGCGGCCTCTCCGCAGGTAGAATGGCGTTGTCCCCATCATCAACGCCGGGACGCTGTCACGCTCTAAATCTGTTCCACTATCAGGCTCGCGTCCTCATCGAAACCTTGCGGAAGGAAACATCATGATCAAGCTGGCATGCACCCTGTTGAGCACCGTGATGGTTTGGGCAGCCGCCCCTGTTGCCTGGGCGGATTACCCCGAGAAAAACATCGATTTCATCATCCCCTTCGGGCCTGGCGGCGGCTTCGACCGCACTGTGCGCCTGTTTTCGCCAGCGCTGGAAAAAGCCATGGGCGGCAAGATCCAGGTGCTGCCGAAAAACATCGCCGGGGCCGGCGGCCGTAAGGGACTTGCAACCGTGTACCGCGCAAAACCGGACGGCTACCTGTTCACCATCGCCAACATGCCTGGCGCGGCACTACCGGAACTGCTGGGCACCAAGGTCGAATACGAGCTGCCGAAATTCACCTGGATTGCGCGCCTGGCAACCGAGGAATACATGCTGGCGGTGTCGACGAAGTCCAGCTTCAAGACCATCGAGGATCTGCGCAAACTCGGCCGCCCGGTGAAAATCACCAACACCGATTTCGGCTCCACCGCCAGTGCAGCGGCGGCAATGCTCGCTTCCGCGATCAAGTTTCCCGTGATCCATCTGACCGGATACAAGGGAACCGCCGACTACATCGTCGCGATAATCCGCGGCGATGGCGACGCCGCGCTTGCCCCGGTCTCGACACTGTCCAAATACCTTGCCGCCGGCGACATGCGTGGCATCTTCAGCACCGAGGCAAAGAGCAGCGTGGCGGGAGTGCCCGATATCGGCTCGCTGGGTTTTTCGGAGTTCAGCGGACTCGGCGTGGAACGTTTTGTGCTCGCCCCCCCGGGACTGCCCGCCAATGTGCTGAGGATTCTTTCCGAGGCCTTCGCCAGGGCGGCAAAAGACCCGCAACTGTTGGCGGCGGTGGAAAAATCCGGCGAGTCGGTTTCCTTCCTCAATGCCGAACAGGCGAAAGCAGCGGCGGAACAATCGCTCGTTCTGTACAAAAAATATGCGTCCGCCCTGCCGCACAAATAGCCTCTCCCGCACGTGCCCGAGTGCACCCGTACAGGCCGCGGCCATGGGCCCGAGCCTCCCCCCCTTTCCTTCGGCGACCGAAGGAAGTCCCCGTGGGAGAGACGGGCCGCAGCCTTTCCCCCCTCTCCCCCCGGCGACCGAAGGAAGTCTCTGTGGGAGAGATGGGCCGGCGCCTTTCTCCCCTCACCCCCCGGGAGAGGGGCCGGGGGTGAGGGGAAACCCGCTGCCACTGCTGAATTGAACCCTTAAACATGCTCGATAGCACGCTAGTCGCACTGCAGGCCCTGTTCACCCTGACCGGGACCACGTACCTCGTCCTGGGCGTGGTGATCGGCCTCGTTTTTGGCGTCATGCCGGGTCTGGGCGGAACCACGGCCATCGCGCTGTTGATGCCGCTCACTTACGGCATGCAGGCGGAGCACGCCATGGCGCTGATGGGCGGCGTCATGGGCGCTGTCTCGGCAGGCGGCTCTATCTCGGCCATCCTCATCAACACCCCCGGCACCGCACCCAACGCGGCCACCTGCTTCGACGGCTATCCCATGGCGCAGCAAGGGCGCGCAGGTGCTGCCATCGGCGCTGCCGCCATGGCTTCCACAGTGGGTGGCCTGATCGGCGTAGTGGTGCTGATTGCGGTGATTCCCATCGTCAAATCCATCGTGCTGCTGTTCGGCCCGCCGGAATTCTTCATGCTGGCGATGATGGGCATCACCGCTATTGCGGTATCCACCGGGGGACAGTTCCTGCGCGGGCTCATAGCCGGCGCGGTGGGCCTCATGCTTTCCTTCATCGGCTACAACGCCGTCAGCGGCGGCGTGCGCTTCACCATGGATTCCGATTACCTGTGGGACGGCATCCCCCTGGTGCCGGCGCTCACCGGGCTATTCGCGATATCCGAAATGATCAAGCTGTCGGTCTCGGGCGGCACCATCTCCAAGGATGCGGGCAAGACCCGCATTACCAGTGTAATGGAAGGTGTCTGGGCCGTATTCAAGCACTGGAAAACCACGCTGCAAGGTTCAGCCATTGGCACCATCATCGGCGCAATTCCGGGTCTTGGCGGCACGGTTGCGGGCTTCCTTTCCTATACCGCAGCGATGCAGATATCGAAGAGCCCTGAGACTTTCGGCAAAGGCAATATCGAAGGCGTCATCGGACCGGAGGCCGCCAATAACTCCAAGGACGGTGGTGCACTGATTCCGACGCTTGCCTTCGGCATTCCCGGCTCGGCGGAGATGGCGGTGTTCCTGGGCGTGCTGGTACTGCACGGCCTGGATCCGGGGCCGATGCTGCTGATCGAACACGAGGGCGTGATGTTCAGCCTGATACTGGCGCTGTCCGCCTCCTGCATCATCGCAACCTTGATCACCCTCGCAACGGCGCGCTGGATGATTCTCATCACGCTGGTCAACGTGCACCTGCTGGTGCCCGCGGTGGTGGCCATTTCCCTGGTGGGTGTGTATGCGCTGAAGGAGGACATCGGCGACGTGGTGCTGGCCGTGGTGTTCGGCGTCATCGGCTACATCATGATCCGCTTCCAATATCCGCGCATCACGCTGGTGATCGCCCTGATACTGGGCGAGCTTGCCGAGCGCAGCTATCACCAGTCACTCAATATGTCCGAGGGCAGCATCGGGATATTCTTCACCCGCGGCTTGTCGCTTTCCCTTTTCCTCGTCACCCTGGCCTGCCTTGCGATTCCGGCCTTGCGGGCGCTGCGGCGCATGGCCGCCAATACCGGGCCGGCACGATGATCCGCCTCACCAGCGGGAAGGATTTTGCCGCCGCGCTCCTGGTGCTGGCTGTCTCGGTGGTGTACCTGCTGTGGTCTTATTCCTATCCGCCCAGCCTTGGCACCATTCCGGCGCTGGCCGCGTGGCTTGCCATCGCACTGTCGATCATCGACCTTGCCGCCCAAACCCGCACCCGCACCGGTGACTTGGTGCGCCGCGCAATCGGGCAATCAGCGGAGGAGGACGGCGAACAGGAGCAGGCACCCGCTGCCACTAGCGAACTTGCCGCCGTGGCGTGGCCGCTGGGCTACGTCGTGCTGCTCATGGTTTTCGGCTTCCTGCCGGTGACGCCTGTCTATGTGTTTCTGTACATGTGGTTGCATGGCAAATTGCCGGGGGTATCCAGCCTGATCGCCGCGATCGCGGTGACGCTGATCATCTGGGTGACCTTCGTCGTGCTGTTCCGCTACCCGCTGTTTCCGGGGCTCGCTTTTGGCGGCCTCATCTGAACGCGGACGCGCGGGCCTTTGATTCCACTGGCGCTGCGACCTGAAAGCGCGGCGCGGCTGACTACAAATCCGCCTTGATGCCCGCCGCCTGGATGATGTCGCGCCAGCTCTTGCGCTCGCCTTCCAGCAGTTTCAGGAATTCCTGGGTGCCCATGCTCACCAGGCCGAAATCCAGCGCTTTGACCTTCTCGGTGTAGGCCGTATCCTTCTGCATCGCGAGCAGTTCATGCTCGAGGCGGCTCTGGATGTCGCGCGGGGTCTTGACCGGCGCAAAGATGCCGAACCAGTTGACGATGTTCATGTTGCTAAGGCCCGCCTCGGCAAGCGTGGGTATATTGGGAAAGGACTCCAGGCGCGCTGATTGCAGCGTGGCAAGAGCGCGCATCCGCCCCGCCTGCACATGCGCTTTCGAGGCGCCCGAGGAGGCGACCATGAATTGCACCTCCCCGGTAATCAACGCCGTCTGCGCGGGCCCGTTGCCTTTGTAGGGCACGTGAGTCATTTCGATGCCGGCTTGCCGGGAAAAAAGTTCGGTCAGCATGTGAAATGCATGCCCATTTCCCGAGGTGGAGTAAAACAGCTTCTGCGGATTGGCTTTTGCCAGGGAAATCAATTCGGCCAGTGTGTTCGCCGGGCTCTTCGCGCTAACCAGGATCAGGGTGAAGTAACTAGCCACCGGCGCGATGGGCGCCAGATCGCGGGCCGGATTGTAGTCGGGCATTTTGGTGAAATTTTCGGCGATGGTGATGATCGAGGGCACGCCGAACAGGATCGTGTGGCCGTCGGGCACGGCACGCGCCACCGACATCAGGGCGATGGTGCCGGATGCACCCGATTGCGATTCCACCACCACCGGCTGGCCAAGGCGGCCGGCTAGGCTCTGCGCGGCCTGGCGCGCAACGATATCGGTGCCGCCACCGGGAGGAAAGGGTGATATCAGCCTTATAGGACGCGCAGGATACTGCGCAGCCACCGACTGCGCCCAGATTCCGCACAGCACCAGCACCGCAAGAAT
>JBCKLP010000197.1:0-4617 GCA_038903735.1 Burkholderiales bacterium
ATAACGCCGCAATCAGTTGGAATTTTGGAATTTGTCACGTGCCTGTCCGCAGGGCCCCATGGAATGAGAACAAATTCGTACATTCCATGGCAAATCACCGTCCTGGCATCCAAATTTCCACCGCAAGGCCCTCATTCGGCAGCGCGCTCCGCCCTTATTCCTTCATCGCCACTACTTCGAACACCTCAATCGGTTCGGCACGACCCTTCACCGTCACGGTCTCGGTCTTGCCGGTGGTGATGCCTTCGCCCGCCGCCCGGATGGTTGCAGCGCTCGCCACCAGCCACACGCCCAGTTCCTTGGTCATGCCCTCCAGCCGCGAGGCCGCATTGACCGTGTCGCCGATGGCGGTGAACTCCGTACGCCGTTCCGAGCCGATATCGCCGACCACGCAGGTGCCGGTGTGCAGGCCCACGCCGATGGCGAATTCGGGCAATCCGCGATCCGGAAAACGCTTATGCATCCACTCGCGGAAATCCTTGCCCTCCTTGACCATGTCGAGGGCCGCCGCCAGCGCGCGCCGCGCATGGTCGGGATAGAACTTGGGGGCGCCGAACACGGCCATTACCGCGTCACCGATGTACTTGTTGACCATGCCGCCGCGATTCAGGATGGGCTCGCAAACCTTGGAGAAATAGGCATTGAGCATTTCCACCACTTCGTGGGCGTTGAGCTTCTCCGAAATGGTGGTGAAGTTGCGTATGTCGGCAAACAGCACCGTCACATGGCGTTCCTCGCCCGAGAGGTCCGGCCTGTCCTTCTCCGACAACAGCGTATCGACCACATCGTCCGAAACGTAGCGCCCGAACATGTGCTTCAGTCGCGCGCGCTCGCGCCCCTCACCGGTGAGGCGCAGCGCGATGGCGCTTAAGTAAGCGATTGCCAAGCCCACCTGCAACGTAGCCACGGGAAGGACCCAGTCAGACAAAACAGAAAAAACGCGGGCAGCAAGCAAAGATTGGCAAGGATCGCGAACGACACCATGCCTTTTGGGACACTGAAATGCAGGAACAGCAGCGCGCCCACCACCAGCCATGCCAGCACATAGCCCCAGTAGGCCCACAGCGGTAAATCCCGGGGAAATTTTCCCGACAAAAGTGTTTCGATGATATTGGCGTGAATCTCACCACCTATCATCTGGTCGGCCTTGCCGCTGCCGAACACGAATCCGCCCCGCGAATAAGGCGTGAAGTGGCGGTCCGAAGTGCCCGCATTGTTGGCGGCAATGATCACCGCGCGCCCTTTCAATTTCTGCACCTCCGGGTCTTTCAGGGCATCGGGGCTCAGCAGTTTACGCATGGACACTGTGGGTATGCTGCCGGGCGGGCCGAGGTAACCGATGCGCATCTTGTGTCGCTCCCGCAGCCACTCGACGCCCGCCAGCGTCCAGCTCGCCTTCACCGGGTCTTCACCCGCGGCCCGCAAGGCCAATTGCATGGCGAAACTCATGCCAGGGGCTTGCGGATCGGGATCGAACGCCGGATAGAAATTGCGCACCAGCTTGTCCGAATCCGGTTCCAGATTGGCGATCCCGAGATCGTTGATGCCACCGGGCAGCAGGAATAGCTGATCGCGCGGCGGCAATAACAACTCGAGTTCGCCCTCGGCATTCTCGACCAGGTGGGTGATGAGAATCTTGTTGCCGGCGGCCAGTTGCGCACGCAGCGGGGAATCGTAATTTCGACTGATGTCACTGCCCGGCAAATTCAGCTTGGCAAGCCAGGACTCGGCACTCACCGTGTAGATGAAATCAAGCCCCGTCGCCTTCACGCCGGCCTGGGTCAGGGTCTCCATGGCCTGCGCCCAGTAAGGCGCCCAGAAGGCGAGCGGATCGTCCTTGTATTCGAGCAGAGTCGCGTCGTCCACCGCGATGACCGCGGCGTGCTGCGATTCACGCCGCACACCGGCAAACTGGTGCCAGTAGTCGTAATAGACGTTCTCCATCGGCAACAGCACACCGGCCCGGTCCAGGCCGAAGGTCAGCAGTGAGGAAAGCACCGCGATGATGAAGAACTGCGTTCTGCGCGAGGATCGCGGGAAATGCTGCAGTATCGAATCCAGTGTCATCGAATGCGTCCGGAAAATAATTGCTGGCCGCGCATATTGGCGCTTCGCTGTTGGTCGCCGGTAAAGGGGACTGCCTGTGGCACGCTCGGCTTCGATCGCCGGGAGATGACCTGATTCTAGCAGTGCATGGCGCGCGCCATTTCGCAGAGCCCTGCGCGCGCAGGGATATCGCCGCGCACACATGTCGCCGCGCACACATTGCCCGAAACAGCGAACTCCTCTATTGTGAGGGCTCGCAAAATCAAGGTTGAAAACATGCCCCATCGCAGCGGACGCCATTTCCTGCAATTGCCCGGGCCCACCAATGTGCCGGACCGCGTGCTGCGCGCCATCGACCGGCCCACCATCGACCATCGCGGCCCGGAATTTTCCTGCCTGACGCTGGAAATCATTGCCGGCATGCGCGAAGTGTTCCAAACGAACCGGGACGTGGTGATTTTTCCGGCCTCCGCCACCGGCGCATGGGAAGCGGCGCTCGTCAATTGCCTCTCGCCCGGAAACACGGTGCTCATGGTGGAAACCGGGCACTTTGCCAGCCTGTGGAACCGCATGGCGCTCAAGCTGGGCCTCACCGTCGAACTCCTGCCCACTGACTGGCGGCGCGGCGCGAGTCCCGAGGCGATTGCCGCGCACCTGGATGCGGACAAGTCGCATCGCATCAAGGCGGTCTGCGTGGTCCACAATGAAACTTCGACCGGTGCGGCCAGCCGCATCGGCGAAATTCGCAAGGCCATTGATGCCACCGGCCATCCGGCGCTCTATATGGTGGATGCGGTGTCATCTCTCGGTTCGGTTGAATTCCGCCACGACGACTGGGGCGTGGATGTCACCGTGGCCGGCTCGCAAAAAGGACTGATGCTGCCCCCGGGCCTCTCGTTTAATGCGATCAGCGAGAAGGCCCTGCAGGCCTCGCGCGCGGCAAAACTCACGCGCTCCTACTGGGGCTGGGAGGAGATGCTCGCTGCCAACAAGAACGGCTTTTTTCCCTACACGCCCGCCACCAATCTGCTGTATGGCCTGCGCGAGGCGCTCAGCATGCTGCGCGAGGAAGGCTGGGCGAACGTGTTTGCGCGCCATGCCCGCCATGCCGAGGCCACGCGCCGCGCGGTGCGCGGCTGGAATCTGGAAATACTCTGTGCCGAACCGCTGGAGTACAGCCAGACATTGACCGCGGTGATGATGCCTGCAGGCCATGACGCCGATGCGCTGCGCAATTGCATTCTGGAGGCTTTCGACATGTCGCTCGGCATGGGGCTGGGCAAACTGGGCGGGAAGATTTTCCGTATCGGCCACTTGGGCGATTTCAACGACCTGACGCTCGCTGGCACCCTGAGCGGCGTGGAAATGGGCCTTGCCATCGCCGGTGTTCCGCACCAGCCAGGCGGCGCGGGCGCGGCCATGGCCTACCTCGCCGACGAAGCCAGGAAAAATCGCAGCGCATGAACCCTTTGGCATGAACGCTTTGGCATGAACCCTTCGACCACAGGCACGCTTGCCGCCGAATTGATGGACGCCGAAGCGCGTGCAGTCACGCTGGCCCCCATTACGGCGCGCACACCGGGCTTTGATCTCGCCGCTGCTTATGCGGTGCAGGCCGCGATCACGGGGGCGCGCCTGGCACGCGGCTGGCGCCTGATCGGCCGGAAAATCGGCTTCACCAATCGCGGCATCTGGCCACTGTATGGCGTGGATGCGCCGATGTGGGCGCCGCTGTTCGAGCAGACCGTGATCCACGCTAATAATGGAAGTGCCGAAGTGTCGCTTGCCGGCACGGTGCAGCCGCGCATCGAGCCGGAGATTCTTTTCTGTCTTGCCGCGCCGCCACCCGCGGGGCTGCGCCGACCCGAGGAGGTGCTTCCCTATGTGGCGTGGTATGCACATTCCATTGAGATCGTGCAGTCGCATTACCCGGGCTGGAAAGCCGCACTCCCCGATTTCTGCGCCGACAACGCCTGCCACGCGTGCCTGGTGCTCGGGCCTTCGTACGCTGTTGCGTCTGCGGATGCCGCGCAGTTGATAGCGCAACTGGAGAACTGCAGCGTGTCGCTGATCCAGAACGGCGTGCCGCGCTTCGAAGGCCGCGGCGGCAATGCCCTGGGACATCCCTTGCTGGCGCTCGCCCATCTTTGCGACGTGCTTGGCATGCAACCCGAGATGCCGCCGCTGGCAGCCGGGGAAATCATCTCCACCGGCACGCTCACCGATGCCCTGCCCGTTGCACCCGGAGAAATCTGGTCAACACGCTTCAAAGGGCTGGATGTGATGGATCTGGAAATCCGTTTCGCCGCCTGATCGCGGCGGCAGGCGGCAGAACCGCGCAACCGCCATGGCGCGATTGCGCGGGGATGCCGGAGTCCTTATGATTCGCCCTCCCCTGCCAGTCCGCCAGTGCAATCCGCGCGGCGCCACAGAAAAGGAATGCACATGATCGAAAAACACATCGACATCCCCATGCCCGCCGGCAAGTGCGACGCCTTTGTCTGCCACCCCGAGCGTGGCGGTCCGTTTCCGGGCGTAATCTTTTACATGGATGCGCCCGGCATCCGCGAG
>JBCKLP010000198.1:0-4605 GCA_038903735.1 Burkholderiales bacterium
AAATTGTGCGTGTTGCCAATATGCAGCGGCACAAAGTGCGAAATTGCAAGTTGCTTCCGCATGGAGGGCCGGCAATTGAAATGCCCGATCCCAGAACCCCGGAGGTCTACGTGGCGCGCCTTAATGGCTGCAGGCTTCTGCCCTGCGAGCACCTTCTACGGATGGGCGATGGGGCGGTGTTCTTCGACGATGTATTGACCAAACCCCTGCATCGCCCTTTTACCAATACACATGTGGTTCACCTGGCGGATGATGGCCGGCTGTTGATGACGGAACCGGAAGGGGAATTCAACCTTGATTCTGCATGTGCGTATCTTGGTGCGGCAAAGGGCTATTTTGCCTGGCTTTTTGAATGTGTAACAAGACTATGGGCGTATAACCAACGAGCAGAATGGGCTTCGTTGCCATTGCTGGTGCATACCGGGCTGAGTCGATATCAAAATGAGATGCTCGACTTGCTTGGATACGCGGGTGATCGTTTGATTCAGATACCAGATAGTTCTACCGCGACATGCGCGGACTTACATGTCGCGTCATTGTCGGCACCATTCAATTTTGTAGCGCCATTCGCGATCGAGCATTTACGACGAGAACTGCGCAAGGCAATCAACGTGCGTACCGATGCCCCTAAGCGGCTTTTTCTTTCCAGACAGAAGTTACAGCACCGAAAACTGTCCGATTATTCAGATCTCGAGTCGCTATTGCTGAGGTTTGGTTTTGTAATCCTTCATCCACAATCCGTTTCCACCTACGAAATCCTGCAACAAATTCTTACTGCGGAGGTAATAATCGGTCTTGAGGGAGCGGCGATGTCGAATGTATTTTTCGCTCCAGCGAAGGCAAAAATCGGCTTGATTACTGCGACCGAAAGAACGGCCCTGCGGTATGCGAGCCCATCAATGGTTTTGGGTCATGAGTTCACTTTCCTGCTGGGGGAGCCAGAATATGAATCTAATCAGAAAATTAGCGAGTGCGACATCAGGCTGAGGCCAGATATTCTTGAAGAATATTTGAAATCACTATAGGTGCACAGGTTGCGGCCGTGAATTGTTGTGGCCGTGGATGCAACTTGCTGGAATCCAGGAAAGTCCTGCGGTGGACATTTTATGTTTTTTTCGTCGAAGGTCTCTTGAAATGCCCGGATTGGCCTCCCTGTTTTTCCTCAAGGCGAATATTCACAATTGTCATCGCCCGATCGATTGCCTTGCACATGTCATAGATTGTCAACAAGCCGGCACTTACGCCGGAAAGTGCTTCCATTTCTACGCCGGTACGGCCAACGGTCTCCGCGGTTACCTCAATGCGGACCGTTGTGTGCGCAAGACTGCTGGTGAAGTTTGTGGCGACGCGCGTCAGGCCGATAGGATGTGCCAGAGGAATCAAATTGCTGGCATTCTTGGCTCCCTGAATAGCAGCAATTCTTGCCACACCCAGGACATCACCTTTTTTCGTCTTCCCGCCGAGGACGGCCCGAAGTGTGGCAGCTTGCATCCGGATTTCACCGCTGGCAATGGCAATTCTACGTGTTTCCGGTTTCTCGGAAACATCCACCATATGCGCCTGTCCGGATTGATCAAAGTGAGTAAGGCTTTGAAAAACGCGCGATCGCGCCTGTTGACGCACTGCTACTCTTACTTTGGCTGCTTGCATATTGTTGTTGTACCCTGAAAAAATATAAAGACAATTTACTATTGCTTTTGCGGCGGATTTTATTGTATCGGTTGACGTGCTATACCTTCTAAGATCCCAGCTGCGTCCTGCAGAGGATACTTCTAAACTGGATACGCCGCGCCACCATGAAATCCGTCAAATCGCTGCCAATTCTCACTGCCAATTCGCACTTGCATAGGGAACTATTTTCTACCTGTCGTTATCATATGAGCAGCAAGAAATTAGCGACAGGCCTTCAGGCCTGTCGATCTAACATGTTTTGGAAGGGGTTTGCATCCCCTCCCAAAACGCTCGCCCCCGAAACCCCGGCCTTCAGGCCGGGGTCGGCTCCCACCGCCCTAAAGGGCGGGGTTCCAAACCGGAGTTTGTTTTAGATGAAACGTAGAAAACTTGCCGCATTAGTGGCATTTTTGTTGATTCCTGGTGCATCAGGGCAAGGACTACCGGAACTTGGTGATTCCGCTGGAACATTATTGCCACTTCGAGTTGAAAAGAGAATTGGCGAAGAGGCATATCGAAACATCCGCTTCAGGGATCTCACCTATGTGGAGGACGCTGAAGTAGCAAGGTATGTGAGCCTGCTCGGCGGCCGACTTGTTGCTGCCAGTCCTGACAGGAATCAGGGTTTCGAATTTTTCGTGATTCAGGATCCGAGCATCAACGCGTTCGCCATGCCTGGTGGCTATATAGGGGTACACACAGGTTTATTGCTCGCAGCCCAGAGTGAATCCGAGATTGCAGGCGTACTGGCTCATGAAGTATCCCATGTTACCCAGCGTCACATCGCGCGAATGCTGGGAAAGCAAAGCGATGCATCGATCGCAAGTATCGCGGCTTTGGTGCTTGCATTAATTGCGGCGCGCTCCAGTCGTGACCTTGCGCAGGCAACATTGGCCACAGCCAGTGCGGGCGCTATTCAGTCACAACTTAATTATTCCCGGGAGTTTGAAAGGGAGGCTGACCGCCTGGGATTTCAATTGTTATCTGATTCTGGATTCGACGTGCATGCCATGGCGACATTCTTCGAGCGCCTGCAGAAAGCGGGCCGCTTTTACGACAATAACGCGCCCGCTTACCTGAGGACGCATCCGCTGTCCGTTGAACGGATGTCCGACATCCAGAACCGGGCACAGGCTCGCTCATATAAACAGGTGCCCGACAGCCTGGATTTTCACCTGGTCAGAGCAAAACTGCGGGCCGAACAAGGTGATGCTCGTGACGCTGTAGTGACGGCGAGAGATCAACTGAAGGACAAGCGATATTCTTCGGAAGTGGCATCCAGGTTCTATTTTGTATCGGCGTTGCTTCGTGACAAGAGAGATCTGGAAGCGGGCAAAGAAATGGAAAATCTCAGAGCCTTGAAAATATCGCATCCCATGATAGATCTGCTTGGGGCAAGGCTTCAGATTGCATTAAATAAGCCGGAAGTAGCACGTGGAACTCTGCAAGACTCTATTTCGCGCTATCGCGATTATTGGCCTCTGAGATACGCACTGGTCAAATTGCTGCAGGATATGGGGCATCATGTGCAAGCTCTTTCTGAGGCTGATGAGATGCTTAAAATGAATCCGAAGGATGCGCAGATATACGCCATGCAGGCGAAATCCTATGCGGCGACCGGGCAGCAGTTTCGTCTGCATCAGGCACTGGCTGAGCAGTACTATCTTATGGGTACGATTCCTGGTGCGATTGAGCAGCTGCTAATCGCAAAAAAACGAAGTGACGGCGATTTCTATCAGCTATCTGTGCTCGAAGCACGATTGCGGGAATTACAAACCGAATTGATGGAAAAAGCCAAATCTCGTTAAACCGGGATATTGTTCTGATCAGCGCTTGAATACGCTGCAAATAGAAGGTCGAAGGTTTGTTTGGCTTCGAATAGCAATTCTTCGTCTGTAGCACAACGCCTTCGCGCTCCCTGCAGCAATGTTTCAACGCCGGCTGTCTCTGCAACAGGTTTTTCGATACCCTCCAGTGTTCGGATCAAAGAACACAATTTCCTCAGTCCAGGGTTGTTTGCCAGTTCGAATGCCTCAATCAGGTTTTCAAACGTGATACGCAGGTTCGAGTTCGCGAATCGTGCGCCCTCATATGCGAAACCAATGGCGTATATCTTAGCTTCCATTTTTGGTAACCATGTTATATGGGAATTAGAAGCAATGCCATGTCAAGATTCGTCACGGCGGCATCGGGATCAGCGGATTCAAATGCTTTCCAGCTTGCTCGGCAAGGCGATAAATTCTGCAAATACGCGGCCTTTGGTATAGTTTCCAACATTACAATGTCCCCAAAAGTGGTTATGAGAGAATTTGACAAAGATCTTGATGCACGTGGACTGAACTGCCCATTGCCGATATTGCGCACTAAAAAGGCATTGACCGACATGGCAAGTGGCCAGGTACTGCGAATACTTGCGACCGATCCCGGTGCAATCAAGGATTTTCAGGCATTTGCCAGGCAGACGGGGCATGTGCTTCTTCCGCATACAGAGGAGGGAAGTGTTTTTACTTTCTTCATGAAAAAAAAGTAACTATTCAGCCTACCCCGACAACGCAGGCTGAGGCGGCTGACCTTGGAAGGTGAGGATCAAGGAATGGAACAGATCGCGGCCTTGCTTGCGCATGCTGGCCAGATAGGAGCGTGTGACGCAAAAGCCGTCAGCGCCTTGCTTGGTGCGCAAGCAGCCGGAGACCTTCTGCTCACAGTTTAGGCATCCGAATGTCGCGCTCGGCCTGGTTGTTATCGAACGGAACCCTCGGATCGTGGAGGAAGCGCAACACTTCGTCGTAACACTTCGTCGGTAGCCCACGGGGACTTCCTTCGCTCGTATCGCCGCAGGCGTCCGAGGAGATTGGCCGCGGTGGATTGCTTGACCCGCCCGCGTCGGCCGGCTTTGCGCGGCGCTTCGGGGTTGAGGTGTTCGCCTGCTTTGAT
>JBCKLP010000199.1:0-4517 GCA_038903735.1 Burkholderiales bacterium
CTTTTTTTCCATGGCAGAAACCAGCATGATGGCGCTCAACCGCTATCGCCTGCGCGCCCTGACACGCATGGGCCACCAGGGCGCACTGCTTGCCACGGAACTTCTCTCCAAAACTGACAAGCTTCTGGGCGTTATCCTGCTGATGAACAACTTGTTCAATGCAGGCGCCGCCGTGCTGGTATCCATCATTACCGTGGATTTGTTCGGGCAGGACAAGATCGCGCTCGGCGTAGGCACACTGGTGGCTACATTCCTGATTCTGGTGTTTTCGGAGATCAGCCCCAAAGTAGTGGCTGCATCGTATTCGGAGCCGATCGCGTTGCGGGCGGCCTATGTGTTGAGGCCGCTTTTGCGCATCCTCAACCCGGTGGTGTGGTTCGTCAACCTGTTCGTGTCCGCACTGCTGTTCCTGCTGCGCCTGCGACCTTCGCCCAATGATCACGCGCAACGCCTCACCATGGAAGACCTGCGCCAGCTGGTGCTCGAATCCTCCCAGATCATCCCCAAGAAACACCAGAGCATTCTCATGAATCTCTTTGACCTGGAATCGATCACCGTCGAAGATGTGATGACGCCGCGCGCGCGAATCGAGGCCATTGACATCGAAGCGCCGATCGATGTCATCGCCAGCCAGCTAGCCACCAGCTACCACACCCGCCTGCCGGTGTACCGCGGCGAGCCGGGCACGGTCATCGGCGTGCTGCATCTGCGGCGTGTACTGCACCTGGTGCAGCACGGCGAGCTTGACAAGCCGGGCCTGGAAGGCCTGCTTGCCAAGCCCTATTTTGTTCCCGCTGGCACCCTGGTATTCGCACAACTACAATTTTTTCAGGAAGCCCGGCAGCGGATTGCGCTGGTGGTTGACGAGTATGGCGAACTCATGGGCCTGGTGACGATGGAGGACATTATTGAGGAATTCATCGGCGAGTTCACCACGACGGCGCCTTACCGGTCCGGCGCTTACGCCTGGGGTAAGGATGACAGTGTGCTGGTGGAGGGCGGCAGCAGCCTGCGGGAACTCAATCGCAAGCTGTCGCTTTCCTTGCCGCTGGACGGTCCCAAAACACTTAACGGCCTGATACTCGAACACTTGCAAGACATACCCGAGTCCGGGCTGTCAGTCAAAATCGCCAATGTCGCCATGGAAATCGTGCAAACGCAGGACCGCACCATCAAGACTGTGCGCCTGTTCAAATCACCAGTGCCCGCATCGGAGCCTGCGCAATAGTCGCAGCCGACCGGAAACCCAGTTTCACGGCAATCAGGCAAACCGAGCAGCCTTCTGAAAAAAGCAAAGAATTATCATATGGTTCATGAATTTATGTTGAATTCCTAAAGCTTTACAAAAGCTTAGCGGAAGGGCATCATTAGACCCATTGTGGGGTGCACATGGTGGGATTCCGGACTGCCGCGGTTCCCGCAATGTTGAGCATGGGTTTGAAAGGCAATCGCACGGACTTGCAGTACCACGGTTGATTCACTGGACATGCCGGGCGTAATGCAAATCAGTCCGAGCTTGATCATGACATCGAGCATTGCACCGAATGTGAATTAGTCCGGCTGCGGTCCGGTACCGCGCTTGTATGTGTGCAGCACGGCGGATAATAACATCCGCGCGAAGCCGCTAAGGGAACGCAGATAGCAGGTTCTTGCCAGCGTCTTGCAAATGACGTTGATTCGCAGCTAGGAGATGGGCCATGGCCACCGCAGCACTCGGTAAAGACAAGATCAAAGAATTCAACTTTGAATGGGAAGGCAAGGACAAATCGGGGAGAATCCTCAAAGGCCAGATGCGCGCCGGCGGCGAGACCGTTGTCAACGCCACCCTGCGGCGCCAGGGCATCCTGGTCATCAAGGTCAAAAAGCAGCGCGTCAGCAGCGGCGGCTCCGTCTCGGAAAAGGATGTCACGCTTTTTGCACGGCAACTGGCCACCATGATGAAGGCCGGTGTTCCTCTGTTACAGGCTTTCGATATCGTCGGCAAGGGCCACGCCAATCCGGCTGTCGGCCGGCTGTTGATGGCATTGAAAACTGAAATCGAAACCGGCTCGACACTAGTCGCAGCATTCCGCAAGTACCCGCTGCATTTTGATGCCTTGTTCTGCAATCTGGTGGCGGCGGGAGAACAGGCCGGTATTCTGGAAAGCCTGCTTGACCGCCTGGCAACCTACAAAGAAAAGACGATGGCGATAAAATCGAAGATCAAAGCGGCGCTGTTTTATCCGATTGCCATTATCGGTGTCGCCTTCATTATTACCGCCGTCATCATGATTTTCGTTATTCCGGCGTTCAAACAGGTATTCACCAGTTTCGGCGCCGATCTGCCGGCACCAACACTATTCGTCATGGCGATATCGGATATCTTCGTCAAGTTCTGGTACCTCATCATCGGCTCGGTCGGCGGAGGAATCTACGGCTTTCTGTACCTGTGGAAACGCTCCATCCCTGTGCAGATCATGATGGACAAAGTGATGCTCAAGCTGCCGGTATTCGGGCATCTGGTGCGCATTTCCACCATCGCGCGCTGGACACGGACCCTGTCGACAATGTTCGCCGCTGGCGTACCACTGGTCGAGGCACTGGAGTCAGTCAGCGGCGCCTGCGGAAACTACGTCTACGGCATCGCCACCAAACAGATTCAAGCGGAGATATCCGTCGGATCGAGCCTGACGGTAGCCATGCAGAACACCAATATTTTCCCCAATATGGTGATCCAGATGGTGTCGATCGGCGAGGAATCCGGCGCCCTGGATAACATGTTGGGCAAGGTGGCCGATTTTTTCGAGGCCGAAGTCGACGACGCCGTGGGAGCCTTAGCCAGCCTGATGGAACCCATCATCATGGTGGTACTGGGTACGCTCATCGGCGGCATGGTCGTCGCGATGTACCTGCCCATCTTCAAACTGGGCGAGGCGGTCTGAGCAGGATCGGCTAGCGTATGCAGGCGAGCCCTTGCTGGTTGAGCGCGCCATGGCCGGCCGCTCGCAACGTGCACGACCTGCGCCCTGGCAACTGTCGGAAAACAGCTGCCACCATGACACCGCTGTGCGCCAGGGCGGAGCTCAGGCATGTCTGAGGCGGCATTATTTTTCTCCTCGGCTTCGGTGCTGCCCTGGCTGGCGCTCGTCGTCGGTCTCGCAGTGGGTTCATTTCTCAACGTGGTCATCCTCCGCCTGCCGCGCATGATGGAACACGACTGGGCTTTGCAATGCGCGGAATTGCGCGGCGAACCCGCACCCGCCACAGTACAGTTCAATCTGGCGTTCCCACGCTCCCACTGCCCTTCCTGCGGACACCCGATCAGCGTCATCGAAAATATTCCGCTGCTCTCCTGGGCCTGGCTGCGCGGACGCTGTTCTGCATGCCGCGCCCGCATCAGCGTGCGCTATCCACTGGTTGAACTGCTCACCGGCGTCGGCATCGCCTATTGCGCAATTCGCTTCGGTTTTTCGCTGACTGCCTTGTCGGCCGCGATTTTCGTGGGTGCGCTGATTGCCGCGTGTTTTATCGATTTCGACACACAGTTGTTGCCGGATTCCATCACCCTGCCACTGCTTTGGCTGGGGCTGCTGGTCAATGTCAACGGCCACTTCACCGATCTTGCTTCGGCCGTAATCGGCGCTGCGGCAGGCTATCTGGTCCTGTGGAGTGTTTTCTGGATGTTCAAGCTCACCACCGGAAAAGAGGGGATGGGCTACGGCGATTTCAAACTGCTGGCGGCAATCGGCGCCTGGACTGGCTGGAAGATGCTGCCCCTGGTCATACTGGTTTCATCCGTACTGGGCGCATTGGTCGGCATTCTGCTGATCATTCTGGCAAGACGCGGGCGTGAGGTTCCCATACCTTTCGGCCCCTACCTCGCGGGCGCCGGCGTGGTGGCCCTGTTCTGGGGACCGCAGCTTACCCAACAATACCTGCGACTTATCTACTGATGCCCTACATCATCGGCCTGACCGGCGGCATTGGCAGCGGCAAGTCCGCCGCTGCAGAGGCCTTCGCGCGCCGGGGCGTGATCATCGTGGACAGTGACGTGATCTCCCGCGATCTGACTGCCGAGGGCGGCGTGGCGCTGCCGTCCCTGCGCGAGGAGTTTGGTGACGAAATCTTCGCGCCCAATGGCAGTCTCGACCGGGCGCAGTTGCGGGCCAAGGTGTTCTCCGATGCCGACGCGAAGCGCCGCCTGGAGGCGCTTTTGCACCCCCTGATCGACGCAGAAAGCCTGCGCCAGTCCGAGACTGCCCGCTCGCCCTACGTCATCCAGGTCATTCCACTGCTGCTCGAGACCGGCATGGGGCACGAGCGCTTCAATCGCATTCTGGTGGTCGATTGCGATGAGTCGCGCCAGATCGAGCGCGTGGGCCTGCGCAGTGGCCTCGCCGGAGAACAAACCCGCAGCATCATGGCGAGCCAGGCCAGCCGCGAAGAGCGCCTGGCCCATGCCGATGACCTTATCGTCAATACCGGCACCCTGGAAGAACTGGATGCCAAAGTGGAGGTCTTGCACCAGCGTTACCTTG
>JBCKLP010000200.1:0-4513 GCA_038903735.1 Burkholderiales bacterium
GCAGCTGCGGCTGCCTGCCGGGTGCGCGAAACAAGTGCCGCCGGGACCCGGGTCAACGCAAATCTTCCAACCGAGGACGTGATCATGAAATTGAAGGGGCAGGTAGCAATCATTACCGGGGCGGGACGCAATATCGGCGAGGAAACAGCCAGGCTGCTCGCAACGGAAGGGGCGAAGATTGCCGTTGTCGATATAGACAAGGATCGAGGCGACAAGGTTGCCGCCGACATCAGGAACGCAGGCGGTGAGGCGGCGGGGTTCGTCGCGGATGTCGCCAGCGAATCCCAAATCGAAGGTTTGATCAAGGACGTGGTCGCACGCTGGGGGCAGATCGACATCCTGGTCAACAACGCGGCGATCTCCGATAACAAGCATATTCTCGACATCACCAAGGAACAGTGGGACCGGGTGATCGCGGTTACGCTGACCGGGCCGTTTCTCATGGGCAAGTACGTTGCCAAACAAATGGTGGCGCAGGGCAGGCCCGGCAAAATCGTCAACGTCGGTTCAACCTCCGGTTTTTACGGCCGCAAGCGTGCCATCGCCTATACGGCCGCGAAGGGCGGAGTCGCCAATCTCACGCGTTCCATGGCGGTCCAATTGGCACCTCATAACATCCGGGTCAACGGGGTGGTGCCCAACAAGATCGGTTCACCGGTGGGCAAGGACGAATTCGATCCGACACGTCCGGTCGTCAATCTTCGCAGCCGCGCCGGCGTCCCGCTCGACCTGGCGCGCGCGGTGCTGTTCCTGGTCTCGGAGGATTCCGACTTTATCGTGGGTGAGCTGCTGTTCGTCGATGGCGGCGTAACCGCCATGATGGTGGGGGAATGAACCTCACGCCGATGCCCGCGTAGCGCGAAATTCCCGCACAACGATTCGTCATGATGCAATCAGCCCATCCACGCTACCGCCTTGGAGTCGACGTAGGCGGCACCCATACCGACCTGGTGCTGCTCGAAGTCGCAAGCGGACGCCTGAGCGTGGAGAAGGTCGCCAGTACGCCGCAGAATCCGGCATTGGGAGTGCTCAAGGGCATCGCGAAATTTGTCGAGAAAGGCATCAGGGCGGAGGACATCGAGTTTTTCGCGCACGGCACGACCATTACCACCAATGCCCTGCTCGAGATGCGCGGAGCCAAGGTCGGCCTGCTGATCACCAGGGGATATCGCGCCGTGCAGGAGATGCAGAACCAGGCGCGCGACGGCAATCTTTTCGATTACTTCTATGCGAAGCCCTCCCCCATTGCGCCCCAGAGCCTGACCCGGGAGATTGCGGAGCGCTCGGATCATTCCGGTCAGGTCCTCGTTCCCCTTGACGTGGAGTCGGTACGCAAGGCGGCGCTCGAGTTGAAGGCGGCCGGCGTGGAGGCCATCGCCGTGTGCTACCTGTTCTCTTTCATGAATCCCGTGCATGAACAAGAAACGCGCAAGCTGATTCACCAGGAGTTTCCCGGTGTCCACGTTTCACTCTCCTGCGAGGTCCTGCCGCGCATTCGCGAATGGCCGCGGCTGTCCACGACGCTCATCAACGCCTACCTGGAGCCCGTCCTGGTTCGTTATATCGATTATTTGAACCAGGGCCTGAATGACGCCGGTGTCCTTACCCAGCAGCGCTTTCTCATGCAGTCAAACGGCGGCGTGATGCCTTTTTCCACGGCCATCGCCGGCGGCAAGACGGTTCACACGCTGCTCTCCGGGCCCGCCGCCGGTGCCCAGGCGAGCGCCTGTCTGGCCGGGGAGCAGGCCAAGCGCGGCCTGGTCACGCTCGACATGGGCGGAACCAGCGCCGACATTTCCTTCATTGAAGGCGGTGTGCCGCTGGAGGTGACCGAAGGCAGCATCGCGCGTCGCCAGGTCGACGTGCCGGCCCTGGACATGAGCACGATTTCAGCGGGCGGAGGATCGATTGCCTGGGTAGACGGTGCGGGCTTTCTCAGTGTCGGTCCACAAAGCGCGGGCGCGGACCCCGGACCGGCCTGCTACGGACGCGGCACACGCCCGACCGTGACCGACGCCGACCTGGTTTGCGGCTGCCTGAACCCGGAATATTTTCTTGGTGGCACGCAGAAACTCGATGCTGAAGCATCCCGCGCCGCGCTCACGACACACATTGCTGATCCGCTGAAAATGAGCGTGATCGAGGCCGCCTGCGGAGTCCGGCGCATTGTCGATATGCGCATGGCCGACGAAATCCGCGTCTTTGCCGCGAAGCGCGGTGTCGATCTTTCCTCGTTCACCCTGTTGCCGTTTGGCGGCGCGGGCGCGGTGCACGCGGCTGCCGTCGCCGAAGAGCTCGGCATGCGGTGCATCCTGGTGCCCGCGCGTCCGGGCGCTTTTTCCGCGCTGGGTCTGTTATGTACCGACGTGGTGCATGACTACATTCGCTCCGAGCTCAAGCCGCTCGAGGCGGTGACGCCGGAACACATGGAGGGGATCTATCGCCAACTCGAGGCCAGGGCACGCGAGGAATTGTCCGCCGAGGGCATGAACGCTGCCGAGGCGCGTTTTTTCCGCGAGATTGACCTGCGCTACGCCGGCCAGGGATACGAGTTGCGTACGCCGCTGGATGGGCTGTTTGTCGAGCGGCTGACGCTCGAGTCGCTGAGTGCCACGCGGGCGCGATTTGATGAACGCCACGCGCAAATTCATGGACACGCAGCCGCGAACCGGCCGGTTGAAGTGGTGAGCTATCGCCTGCGCATCCGCGTTGCGGTGCCCCGCTACCGGCCCGAGCCGGAGCTCCCTCCCCGGTCTCCGCGCCCGGTGAGCGAGGCCGAAAAAGGCAGCCGCAAGCTGTATTTGAACGCCGCTACTGCAGTCGAGGCAACGCTCTACGAGCGTGACAGGCTCGAGGTGGGCAGCGCCATCACCGGACCGGCAATTGTCGAGCAGTTCGATGCGACAACCGTGATCCCGCCGGGCTGGAGGGCGCGTGTGGATGCTTATCGCAATCTGATGCTGGAGAGGGACGGATCCTGAGCATGGATGCAATAACGATCCAGGTGTTGCGCAACAAGATCGAAAGTCTGGTCGAAGAGATGCACTACCATTTTTATCGCTCCGGTTATTCCACCATCATCCGCGAATCGCGCGACTTCAGCTGCGTGATCCTGGACCGCGACGGACGCCTCATCGTCGCGCCGCCGATGTTCTTCCATGCCCCGGTGTATCGCCACCTGGTTGGCCGCATCCTTGAAATTTATGGCGGCAATCCAGAAAAAGGGAACGAGGAGAACCGCATCCGCGAAGGCGACGTGTTCGTATCCAACCATCCTTACGAGGGCGGCCTGCCCCACGTCTCCGACATGGCCTTTGTCGCGCCGGTCTTTGCCGAGGGCAGGATCGTTGCCTTTTCCGGCTCCATTGCCCATAAGGCGGACATCGGCGGGACCGTACCCGGATCGACATCGGCCAATGCCACCGAGATATTTCAGGAGGGCCTGCTGTTGCCGCCGATGAGGATCTGGCAGGCCGGCCGGGAGTTGCACGATATCGAGCGGCTCATTCTCTCCAATAGCCGCCAGCCCGAGCTGGTGCGCGGCGATATGCGGGCGCAGATCGCCATCACGCAGATGGGCGCCGCCCGCGTCAAGGAGCTGTGCGGGCGTTTCGGCTCGGACACGGTAGCCGACGCGTTCGCCGCGATTCTCAGGGGCAGCGCGGAGGAAATGCGCAACGCCCTCGGCCGGCTGCCCGAAGGCTCGGCATCGGCGGAGGGTTTTTTTGATTCCGATGGTTTCGAGCGCGACAAGCCGGTAAAGCTTGCCGTCACCATCACCATCAAGGACCGCATGGCAAGCTTCGACTTCTCGGCCAGCGGCCCGCAGACCCGGGGGCCGTTCAATCTGCGTCCGTCCATGGTTGAGGCTTGCGTGTTTTATTCGCTGATCGGCTGCCTGGGGCCCAAACTCAACTTCAATGACGGCATGCGTGACGTGTTGCGGCTGGTATTCGCCCCGCGAACCGTCACCAACGCCGAGGCTCCCGCCGCCGTTTCCAATTACCAGATGATGAACCTCAAGCTGGTGGACGTGATCCTCGAGGCCCTGGCGCACTTCAACCCGGGACGGGCGACCGCCAATGCGGGATCCTCCAGCGCGCTGGGCTTCGCCTGGACCCGGGGCCGGGCGGGCCAATCGAAAATGCAGTACGAGATCCTCGGATCGGCGTACGGCGGCAGCATGGGGCACGACGGCGCCTCCTTGACCGCGACCCATCTGAGCAATCTGCACAATACCCCGATCGAGATCATCGAATCGGAATACCCTTGCCGCATTGCGCGCTTCGATCTGGTTGCGGACTCTGGTGGAGCGGGCCAATGGCGCGGCGGCCTGAGCTTTCAGCGCGAATACGAGTTGCTGGAGGATGCCTCCGTGATTTGCCGCTTCGATCGAACGTTGTTTGCGCCGAACGGTGTCAGCGGCGGCATGCCGGGGGGCCGCAGTCGCTTCATCCTCCAGCCCGGCACGGAGCGCGAGGAGGTAGCACCCGGGCCGGGCCGCTACGAGATG
>JBCKLP010000201.1:0-4501 GCA_038903735.1 Burkholderiales bacterium
GGCGGGATATTTACACACCGTGGCCTTGAAGAACGACGGCACGATGGTGGCGTGGGGATTGAACTCGGAAGGCCAAACGACGATACCCGCAGGCTTGATCGGGGTGACCGCGATTGCGGCGAGATATGTTCACACCGTGGCCTTGAAGAACGACGGCACGGTGCTGGCGTGGGGACGGAACTCGGATGGCCAAACGACGATACCCACAGGCTTGAGCGGGGTGACCGCGATTGCGGCGGGATATGTTCACACCGTGGCCTTGAAGAACGACGGCACGATGGTGGCGTGGGGATCCAACGCCCAAGGCCAAACGACGATACCCGCAGGCTTGAGCGGGGTGACGGCGATTGCGGCGGGATATTTACACGCCGTGGCCTTGAAGAGCGACGGCACGGTGGTGGCGTGGGGAAGGAACCTCGACGGCGAAACGACGATACCCGCAGGTTTGAGCGGGGTGGTGGCGATTGCGGCGGGACATTATCACACTGTGGCCTTGAAGAACGACGGCACGGTGGTGGCGTGGGGATACAACGGGCAAGGCCAAACGACAATCCCCGCAGGCTTGAGCGGGGTGACCGCGATTGCGGCGGGAGGTGAACACACCGTGGCGCTGGGCAACTCAGGGCTATTCACCGCGCCCACCCTACCGACCGGTTTGGCCGCGAGCGCAATCAGCGCGACGCAGGTGAACTTGTCCTGGATGGCTTCGACTCACAGCATTGCGGTGACGGGCTACCGCGTCTATCGCGGTGGAACGCTGATCGCGACGCTGGGCAACGTGTTGGGCTTCGGAGATACCGGTCTGACCGCCGCGACCATCTATAGCTACACCGTGGCGGCGTGCAACGCGGCAGCCAACTGCTCGGCGCAGTCCTCTGCAGCTTCCGCAACCACTTTCTCGAGCGTCGATACGACGGCACCAATAGTAATTTCCACCAACCCCCCTAATGGCGCCACGGGTGTTGCGATCAACACGAATATCGTCGCGACCTTCAGCGAAGCGATGAACCCGGCGACGATCAGCACAGCGAACTTTTCGGTGGAGGAAGGGCCATTCCCGTTTTCGACGCCTCTTCCACCCGGCAACGCGGTGACCTACGCCGGCACTGCTGCAACCTTTACGCCTGCAAGCACTCTTCAAGCCAACACCCTAATTACCGCCAAGATTAGAATCGGGGTGACGGACTTGGCAGGCAATGCGCTGGTAAGTAACTTTGTATGGAGCTTTACTACTGGAAGCGGCGGCGACCTACAAGTGCCTTCGGTGCCGACCGGGCTGACTGCGAGTGCGACTAGCAGCTCGCAGATCAATCTATCCTGGACCGCGTCGACCGACAATGTTGGGGTCACGACCTACAAGGTGTATCGAACGGGGGTATTGCTGGCGACACTACCGGCACTTACCACGTATAGCAATATCGGTCTTACAGCTTCGTCAACGTATAGCTATACGGTGCAGGCGTGTGACGGTGCTGGGAACTGCTCGGCACAGTCCACATCGGCGTCGACTACTACCTCGCCCGCGATTACGGTACCTAGTGCTCCAACTGCGGTGACGGCAACGGAAGGAAACATGAGCGCGACGGTGAGCTTCACGGCACCGGCGAACCATGGGGGCTCGGCGATTTCCGGTTATACCGTGACCTCAAGCCCAGGGGGCATCAGCGCGACCGGTGGCAGTTCGCCCATCACAATAACCGGACTGACCAATGGCACCGCTTATACCTTTACGGTGAGGGCGACCAATAGTGCGGGCGCGGGTGCGGCCTCCGCGGCATCAAATAGTGTTACCCCAGTGGGCCCCGTGACGGCCCCTGGTGCTCCGACAGGAGTAACAGCCAGCGCCGGCAACGCCCAAGCGACGGTAAGTTTCACGGCACCCTCGAATAATGGCGGTGCGGCGATCACGATTTACCGGGTAACAGCCAGTCCTGGCGGGGTGACCAGAACCGGTGCGGCGTCGCCCATCCAGATGACCGGCCTGAGCAACGGAACCAGTTACGTCTTTACGGTGACGGCGACCAATTCAGCGGGGACCGGGCCGATATCCTCGCCCTCGAACGCCGTTACACCTGCCGCGCCACCGGATACCGTGCCTCCGGTGATCGTCTCCGGGCCGCGCCTCGTCTCGGTCACCCATAATCGGGCGACCATCGAGTGGCAGGCCAACGAGCCGGTCAGGGCGACCCTGTCCTATGGCCCCAGCACCTCACTCGGGCAGACCTTGAGCGTGACCCAGCCGGCCGTCACCCAGAGCCTCGCGCTCACCGGTCTTACCGCTCAAACGCGCTATTTTGTGCGCGTGGCGGTGACCGACGAGGCGGGTAATGGCCCGGTGCAAAGCAAAGTGATTGACTTCTACACGGCTGCTGCGCCGGATACCACGCCCCCGGTATTTGTCAGGCGGCCGGTGGTGGTGGACCGCGGCCATACGGCACTGAGCCTGAGCTTTGTCACGGACGAACCGGCAAGCGTGACCCTGACCATCAGCGGCCCCGGGGCCGGCACGGGAACCCTGCAGTTTGCTGATTTCAAAACCGAGCGGACGCTGCGCCTGGAGGGCCTGAGCGCTGCCAGTAGCTACACCCTAACCGTAGGGGTCACCGATGAACTGGGCAACGGCCCGAGGATGGCGCCGGTGGTGAGCGAGACGACGCGGGCAGCCCCGGATATCACGCCCCCTGTATTTATCGAGACTGTCAGGGTCTGCAGTCTCGGGGATCGGGGGGCGGTGATTTGCTGGCGCACCGACGAGCCGGCGGATGCGGTGGTCGAGTACGGCCCGGCCTCGAACCCGACACTGACGTTGAACGAGACGCGAAGCTCGCGGGAACCGGGCTACCGCTTGCCCCTGGTGGGTTTGAGCCCCGATACCGATTATGCCTACCGGGTGCGGGTGACCGATGCCTCAGGCAATCAGGCGGCGAGCGCCCAGGGGACGTTCCGGACAAGGACGGCTGCCGATACCATGCCGCCGGTGTTCGTGATGAGGCCGCAAGTGGTATACGCCTCAGGCGACCGGGTGGTGATCGAATGGCAGACCGATGAGCCCACCGACGGGGTGGTGGAATACGGACCCACGGTTGAGCGCAGGCAACGGGTATCGGAGACCGGCAGGAAACTGCGGCATCAGGCGACCTTGACCAACCTGGTGCCCAACACCCAATACTATGTGCGCATCGTGGCGACCGACGCCGCGGGCAACGCAAGCACCATGGATCTGCAATGAGGCCCGCCGCGATGAGATTGCCACTGCGCCCCCAGACTGTGTGGAGCAACGCGTCCCGTTGCGCGCTTAGGCTCGCCTGCGCGCTGGTGCTGGCCTTGCCCCAGGTAAGCTTGGGGCAAGGCAGCTTTACCACCCCCCCCACGATTGATACCGTGGCGCCGGTCATTACCCAGGCGGCGAACGTGGTGTCATTGACGGACACCACAGCCATCATCCGCTGGGGGACCGATAAGATCGCCGACTCGCGTGTTCTGTACGGTACCCCGTCCCTGACAAACTCGGCGCTCGATCCGATACGCCAGTTGGACCACCTGGTGACCCTCACCGGATTGGCGCCATTGACAGCCTACAGCTACCAGGTCAGTTCGACCGATCCGAGCGGCAATCTGGTGCTCGGGCCGATCCTGACGTTCACGACATTGGGCACGCCCGACTCGACGGCGCCGGCGTTTAACGCCGGGCCGGGCATCGCTGCGATCAGTGCCAGCGGCGCGGTGATCAGTTGGAGCACCGACGAGCCTGCGACCTGGGTGCTGCGCTATGGTCTTGCGAGCGGAACATTGAATGAACAACGCACGGCCGAAGAAGTGGTGCTTGCGAAAAACGTGCAATTGACCAACCTGACCCCCGGGACCAATTACTCGGTACAGATATCGGCCTGGGATGTTGCCGGGAATCTGGGAACCAGTTCCACTTCAATGTTCACGACGCTGACACTGCCCCCCGGAGGCGTCGGCGTCACGACCGGCGCCGGCAGCTTCACGCTGAGCTGGGCGGCGGTGCAGGGCGTGGCCACCTACAAGGTGTACCGGGCGCGCCAGTCCGGGGTGACAAAACAGAACTACGCCTCTTTGCCGGGTGGGCAGGTGCACACGGGCGTGAGCAGCCCATTCACCCTGCCGGCTAATGCAGGGGAATCCTGGTACTTCGTGGTCACTACGATCAATCCGGGGGGCGAGAGCGCCGAGTCGAGCGAGGTATCGGTCACGATTGCCGCGCAAGCGGACACGCAGGCGCCCACAGTCCCGGCCGGATTGAGCGCTATCGCTTCAGGGGCTTCGCAGGTCAATCTTGCCTGGAGTGCCTCGAGCGACATCGTCGGCGTCACCCAATACCGGATTTACCGCAATTCGCTGTTGCTCACCACGCTCACCGGTGCGCCGCCGAGCACCGCCTACAGCAACACGGGGCTTGCGGCCTCCACCGGCTACAGCTACGCGATTCAAGCCTGCGATGCCGCGGGCAACTGCTCGGCCCTGTCGGCTGCGGCTT
>JBCKLP010000202.1:0-4458 GCA_038903735.1 Burkholderiales bacterium
CAGGACCTGCCTGCCGACATCGTCAACGGTTTGCTGGCACCGGCCGGAACCCCCCGCGCAATCATTGATTCCCTGCACCGCGAGATCGTGAAAATAATGGCGGCAGCGGATACCCGGGAACGGCTGGCGACGCTGGGCTTCGAACCCATCGCCGGCACGCCCGAACAGTTCGCAAGCTGGATCAGAGCTGAAACGGTGCGCTGGGGCAAGGTCATTCGCGACGCGAAGATCACACTCGACTGAGCGCCGATTTAAAGCTTAAGGAAACGCTGATCAAGTACCTTACAAACTTTTCCTAATCAGCGTTTCCCTCTGACTTGGGGGAGATACGAGGGGCTCAGTAACGTGAAATGCGGCCCCCTTGTTCAGACAATACTCAACTGCCGCGCACGGCCTGGGAAAACAGGCTGTCAATATCGGGGCGCTTCTTGATAATCCCGTCGATCTCGAGTTGCTCGGCGACGAGCGCGAACGCCGGCCGATTGGCCTTCAGGCCATAGGGAAACGGATCGTCCCCGAACGCGCGGCGCTGCGCCTCGATGTCGGACTCGGGAAAAATCGCCCGTGCCGCGGGGCTGCGCCGATAGCCCTCCTCCTTGGCGCGCTCGAACGCCTGTAACAGGCAAGTCGCGAGTTCGGGGCGTTCGGCAAGCAGTCGCTTCTGGACGATGAGCGTGTGATTGACCGGCGTGATGCCGATCTCGCGCTGTAACTTTGTCAAGACCTCGATCCAGTTCCCGAGAGGAAAACGGCTGATGCCGGGGGCTGCTGCTATCGGCGCTTCCGGCGCACCCACGCAGGCGTCGAGCTCGCCGCGCTCCAGCATTTGCTGCCCGGTGCTGCCTTCGTCGATGTTCAGGATGGTGATGCCCGTGTCCGTGCTGTGATCAAAGCCCATCGCATTGTCATGACGCTGGTTGGCAGGACGGGTGTTGATCCAGGTGATTTCGCGCGGATGGATCCCGTAAAGAATCCTCAAGATGACCCGGATCGCAATGCCGCCGGTCATGCTGAAGTCGGGAATGCCCAGACGCTTGCCACGCAGGTCGGCAAGACTCCTGATGCCGGAGGCCTCGCGCACGAACAGTTCGCGGTAAATACCGGATGGCTTCGAACTGAACACCGGAATCGCTATCCAGCCCGCGTAGGCCGGGTTGGGATGATCGCGCGTGGCGATGTAGTGCGAAATCGAGAACTCGAATATGTCGAAGTCGTTCTTTGTCAGGGCGCGCATGAATGCGGCGCCGATATTGCCGGTCTCCCATTTGAGGTTAATGCCCTCCGCTTTTACGCTGCCATCGACCAGCGGCTGGACGCGCGGATTGGGATGGAATGAGATCAACAAACGGTCTGTCGCGGCGGCGCTGTGGGATTCGGTCATGAAGGCTCCAGTAGAAGTAGGCAATATCGGTCGCGACAGAGTGCGGGCGCGCCGCTTCATCCGGGTGGCGATATACCCAATATATCGGCTATCGGAAAGCCTGTCTTCCCATGGCCCACCCATGGCCCAGCCAGCCGGAAATCCTGAGGATGGGGAAGACGGCGCTGCCGGGCACTTAGCCCATCTTTAACATGATTTTGCTCTGGGACCCGATGAGCGAGTCGTAAGTATCGGTTTCCATTGAAACTGGTTCTGGAAGTCGTGATGGTGTGCCATAAAATTTTCGCACTGCTGCGATGCACGCGGATGTCTGCTCTATGCTCGGGCCAGCATGTACATCCGACGGGTTCGCACACGAAATAAGACCACAGGTGAGTCCTACTTTACGCATCGCTTAGTGCGCACCGAGCGCATCGGGCGCAGGGTTCGCCAAGTCACGCTGCTCAATCTTGGGCGGCATTTTTCGCTCGCCCCGAAGGATTGGTCGTCGCTTTGTTTGCGCATTGAAGAGATCCTCAGCGGTCAATTGGGTCTGCTCGAAACCTTCGTGGAGACACAGCGTCATCGCGGTACCTGCTACAAGGCCGCCAACTGGGTTCACCTCGGCCAGACCGTCGGCCGGGGCAAGAAGTGCCCCGTGCATGAGTCCATCTTGCCCATCAAGGACATCTGGATCTATCCGCTACGCAAGAACTTCCGCACCGTACTCTGTCAATAGGCTGGCCGCACGGGTTCACCGAATATTTACGAAAAACGAGGAATAAAATGAGCAGATGTTAAAGATGGGTTAAACTCCTCGGGGGTCTTGCAGACAGACTGACCGAGCCGGACGAGCGTGTTGCGAAAGCTATGCGGGTTGAAGTAGGGCAGCTCGGCGCAGAAGAAAGCGTCTCGAAAGATCGTGCGAATTCGCGCGGCGCTGCTCCAGTGCGCCCTTTCCAGCCCTACCGCTTCAAACTGGCGTGACGGCCCCAGCGCAATGCGCGTCGCCGGGAAGAGCGGATCGTCGTTGCCCCAAAGCACCTCCTCCCGAAGAAACGCCACCCACTCCGCCACGATCCGGCGAATCTCCTCGCCAACGGGAAAGAAGAACGTGGTGAAGGTCTTGCTGAATTTGGTCTGGACTTCGCGGGCATCATGGCGATGACGTGCTTCACCTGTTCCACGGTCGGCCTCACCTGTTCGCGCCTGGCTGTGGTCACGCGCACGTCCTTTTCCGACAGGTTGAAATACTCCGCGTCGGAATACTGAAGGCGTGACTTGTAGCCGGGCTGCCCCGCGAGCCAGTGGAAGAACTTTTTAACTTGGGCGAGGGTGGCATGTAAGGTCGCCTTGCTCAATTTCTCCCCCGACCGTTGCGCCTTTTGCTCGGCCAGGTGCTTCTTGAATGCGATGGCCTGCTCAGAGTGAAACGACTTGAAAGCACGGTGCCTGGTATCGGCCTCGAACCGTGCCAAAGCCTTCGCCACCGCGTCTACCGTCGGCTCGCTGTGCCGCTTGGCTTCCTTCAGGTAGGCCGAAATGCCGGCGCTTGATCCGCTCATTGTCGGCGTTGTGCGTTGTCATGGTCTGCTGCTCCCTACTCCAAGTCACTGTTCACGGAGGGCTCGGCGCTCTCGCCTAATCGTTTCAACACGAAGCTCACGACCAAGGTCGGGCAGACATTTTTGCCGGCCGACAACCTGTGCGGCTTCATAGAACGCCTGCCCCACGTCAAGGGGCCGCTGGCCGGTGAGCCCATCAAGCCCGAGCCCTGGCAGGTATTCATCCTGTCGACCGTATTGGGCTGGTGCGCTGAAGCGCCCCCTATTCACTGGGCACCGAAATATCCACCGTCGTAGACCGCCCCCCAATACTGACCACCACCTGGAGCGAGATCGTACCATCCGGCACGGCACTGGCCACAAAACTATTGGTTTCGGGCACAAACCGCAACCAGCCAGGTAGTGGGTCGCCAGACAACAGCGTGACCATGACCGGCGCGCCCGTTGTGGCGGTAACTGCTATGTCCTCGGGAAGCGCGAAGGTGAAGCCGCTGCCGGTCGTCGCCGTACCCCTGGGCACTAAAACCGCGACGATACCGCTGACCTGCGTCGATGACTCGCGCAGCAAAGAAACGGAAACCCCACTGCCACCCGCAGCGGATGAAGCGGCAGCGTCAGCGGCGGCCACTTGGCTGGACGCAGCCGGTCGTGACGCAGCCGGTTGTGACGCAGCAATGGTCAACACCGGCGGACTGGTCGCGGGGGTGGGTAGGGGCGGTGGTGGAACCACATTCGGGGGCGGTGGTCCGTCGGTTCCCATGTTGGCCCCCACCACAATGACCCTATTGCCACTGGCGCTAAACACCCCGATAAATTTGTTGCCAGGGTTGTCCAAGGTGATGTTCTGACCTGGGGCCTGAATAGAGGAAATCCAGGCCACAGTCAGAGCATCGGTCTGGGTGACGACACCGGCGCTGGTGGTGTTGAGATTAGCGCCCACCGTGGTGCGTCCGAAATTGGTGCTGCCACCGTTCGTTGTGATGGTGATCAGGTCGGCAGTCGTGCCGCTCACATTCAGATTGCCGCCTGCCCTCAGGGTGCTGTTACCGGTGGCATTCAACGCCACCGTCAGGGCATTCACATCGGTCAGCGTGATGTTGTTGCCCGTCACCGTGGTGGTGCCACTGCCAAAATTGTTGTTAGCACCAGCTAACGTCACGTCATAGCGGGTCGCGCCATTGCTGGTATTGCGCAGCGGGGTGCCGCCGTTGTAGTCGGTACCTGCAGACAACAGCACCGCGCCGCTACTGGCCGCTGAAATTACGGAACTCGCACCTTGGGTGATGGTGTCGCCGGCATAGAGGTTGATAGAACCGGTGCCGCCCGTGGCGGTGACGTTGGCATTGATGGTCAAGTCATCCGTGGCCAAATTACCTTGCGCTGCCAAGGTGATATCGCCGCCGGCATTGTTGACGACGGCAGAAGTAATGGTCAGGGGACTGGCTGCGGTGATGACGATAGCGCTGCCATCGCCAGTGGGGCGGTGACGGTAGATGGGGCCGCGGCGGTGCTGGCGCTGGGCGCCAGCCAGAG
>JBCKLP010000203.1:0-4425 GCA_038903735.1 Burkholderiales bacterium
CGCGAGTTCGGCGCCACCCAGTTTCTTGGTGGCATCGGTCTTGGCGCGCAGCACCTCGATGCGCCCGCCTTGAGCCGTCACGAAAAAGCTGGTATCAGTGATTTCCGACACCTCGCCGATCTTCCCTTTGACAGCGCCAAAGGTCCTCGCGAGGTGCTTGCGGCAATCATAAATCTGTAGCGTGCTGCTGTTCAGGGTGGTCCACGCGCCAGGGGCGGGATTGCAACCGCGAATCAGATCGTGAATGAAATCCACGTGGTTGGCCCAGTTGATCTTCGCCTCAGGCGCCCGGCACCAGCCTTCATAGCTGGCTTGCGACTCGTCCTGCACCACCTCCTTGTGCTTCCCAGAAAAAACCAGGTCGGCCGCTTCGACCAGCGCCGCAACCCCCATGGGAAACAGGCGGTCGAAATACACCGTGCTCAGCGTGTCCTCCGCGCTGATCGGCGTTTCTTTCTGCAGTATGAGCGGCCCCTCGTCCAGACCGTCGGTGGGCCGGAAAATGGTGATACCGGTTTTGCTGTCACCGCGAATGATGGGCCAGTTGATCGAGGAGGGTCCGCGGTATTTCGGCAGCAACGAAGGATGAAACTGGATGGTGCCGTTCTTCGGAATATTGACGAAATCCTGCGGCGCAAATTGCAGCACAAAGGCCATCACGCCGATATCCGCATTCAGCCCGCGCAGCGCATCATGCGCCTCCTGGTCGCGCAGCGACTTGAACTGAAACACCTTCAGGCCCTTCTCAAGCGCCGCGGTTTTCAGTGGGTCAGGCCTCGCGCCCTCCTTTTCCGGTGCACAGAAAACCCCCGCCACTTCGTCCCCGCGCGCCAGAAACGCCTCCAGCACCGCCTTGCCGAAATCCTGCTGTCCGATGATTGCAATCTTCATGGTGCCCTCACGCGACTTTCTTGGGCGGCATGCTGAAGGCGCCGGCTTTTTTCAGGTCAGCCACCCGCGCCTCGTCGTAACCGAGCACCGTTTTCAGCACCTCGTCGGTATGCTCGCCCAGCGTCGGCGAACGCTCGATCTTCGCGGGTGAATCCGATAATTTGATCGGCATGCCGACGTTCCACCACTTGCCGCGCTGCGGATGATCCAGCTCCACATACATTTCGCGCAGTTTCACATGCTCGTCGGTGGCCAGGTCCTCGGTACTCATGATCGGCCCGCAGGGCACATCCAGGTCGTTCAGTATGGCCATCAACTCGCGCTTGGTATAGCTGGAAGCAAAATCGGTAATCAGCTTCCACATGGCGTTCTGGTTCTTGCGCCGGTCGCCGATTTTTGTAAAACGCGCATCGCTCGCCAGTGCTTCGCCGCCAATCTTCCTCGCCAGGGGATCCCACACCGCCTCCTGCACTACGACGTACACGTAGTCGTTGGGCCCACCGGGCTTGCAGGCAATCGCGTTGCCCAGTTGCCCGCCGCCGGAATCATTGCCGGCGCGCGGCGTCTCTTTCAATCCCTCGGTGGGCACCGAGTATTCCGCCAGCGTATCGCGCGACAGGCGCTGATGGTCGCGCCACTTGACGCGGCACAGATTCATCACCCCATCCATCATCGCCACTTCAACATACTGCCCCTTCCCCGAGGTAGTGCGCTGATGCAACGCGGCCAGTATGCCGATCACCAGATGCAGTCCGGTTCCCGAATCGCCGATCTGCGCGCCAGTCACAAAGGGCGGGCCATCGGGCACGCCGGTGGAGCTCATCGAGCCGCCCATCGCCTGCGCGACATTCTCGTAGGCCTTGAAATCGGCGTAGGGCCCGGAGGAACCGAAACCCTTGATGGAGGCCATGACAATACGCGGATTGATCTTGTGCACGGTCTCCCAGGTGAATCCCAGCCTGTCGAGCACCCCCGGCCCGAAATTCTCCATGAGCACGTCGCAGATCTTCAATAGGTCGGTAAACACCTGCTTGCCCTCGGGCGTCTTCATGTTCACCGTGATCGAGCGCTTGTTGCAATTGAGCATGGTGAAATAAAGGCTGTCTGCATTGGGTACATCGCGCAACTGCCCGCGGGTGGCGTCGCCCTGCGGCGGCTCGAACTTGATGACATCCGCCCCCATCCAGGCCATCAGTTGCGAGGCCGTCGGCCCCGCCTGCACATGCGTCATGTCCAGAATACGAAATCCCTTGAGTGCTTCCATGCCAATCTCCAAAAACTTGTGACAGATGCGGGGCCCGCTGCCCCGCCCGACTCGTTGCCTTGGGAAACGCCGATCAAGTACCCAGCATACCTTTCCCAATCAGCGTTTCCTTGATACCTTATTTCTTTTTCGTGCCCGGATTCAGGCTGGTGATGCGACCGCTTTCGGTGCCCGCAGTTTCATCAATGACAGCATTGATGAGGGTGGGCTTTTTCGAGCGGACCGCTTCTTCCATGGCTGCCCTCAGTTCGGCCGGGGTCGTAGCATGCACGCCCACGCCGCCGAAGGCCTCGATCAGCTTGTCATAGCGCGCACCCTTGACGAACACAGTGGGCGCCGCGTCCGCAGCGCCGGTCGGGTTCACATCAGTGCCGCCGTATACGCCATTGTTGTTGAACACCACCACGCAGACCGGCAAGTTGTAGCGGCAGATGGTTTCCACCTCCATGCCCGAGAAACCAAAGGCGCTGTCGCCTTCGATCGCGATCACCGACTTGCCGCTGACCACTGCAGCGGCAACCGAAAAGCCCATGCCGATGCCCATGATGCCCCAGGTGCCCACATCCAGACGCTTTCGCGGCTGGTACATGTCGACAATGCTGCGGGTGAAATCCAGCGCATTGGCGCCCTCGTTGACAAGGATCGCATCCGGATTGGCCTTGATGATGTCGCGCACCACATTAAGCGCGCTGTGAAAATTCATCGGCACCGGATTCTTCACCAGGGTCTCGGCCAGCTTCTCGATATTCTTTGCCTTGCGCTCGGCGATAGCGGTGAGCCACTCCGCCGGCGGCCGAACCGGGTTCGCACCCAGGCCCGCAAGCAGCGCCGACACGCAGGATCCGATGTCGCCCACCAGTGGCGCATCGGTGCGCACATTGCTGTCGGCTTCCTGCGGAGAGATGTCGATCTGGATGAACTTCTGCCCGCCCCAGGCCTTGGCGTCCTTGCCACCCCAGGTCTTGCCCTTGCCGTGAGACAAGAGCCAGTTAAGGCGCGCCCCGACCAGCACCACGACATCGGCCCCAGGAAGGACAAAGGAGCGTGCTGCAGAAGCGCACAGTTCATGCGTGTCGGGTAGCAGGCCCTTGGCCATGCTCATCGGCAGGTAGGGAATGCCGGTCTTCTCGATGAAGGCGTGAATTTCGGCATCGGCCTGCGCGTAGGCGGCGCCTTTGCCCAGAACGATGAGCGGTTTCTTCGCACCCTTCAACAGATCGAGCGCACGCTTGACCGCCTCGGCCCCGGGAATCTGCTGCGGGGCCGGGTCCACTACCTCGATGAGTGAATTTCTTCCCGCCGCGGCATCCATGGTCTGGGCAAAAAGTTTCGCCGGCAGGTCGAGGTACACGCCCCCTGGACGGCCGGATAACGCCGCACGAATGGCACGGGCGATACCGATGCCGATGTCCTCGGCATGCAGCACGCGAAAGGCCGCCTTGCAAAGGGGCTTGGCGATTGCCAGTTGGTCCATTTCCTCGTAATCGCCTTGTTGAAGGTCGACGATCTCGCGTTCGCTCGAGCCGCTGATGAGGATCATCGGAAAGCAGTTGGTAGTGGCGTTGGTGAGCGCTGTCAGGCCGTTGAGAAATCCCGGCGCTGATACCGTCAGGCAGATGCCGGGCTTTTGCGTCAGGAAACCGGCGATGGCGGCGGCGTTGCCGGCATTTTGCTCATGTCGAAAGGAGATCACACGCATGCCCGCCGCCTGCGCCTTGCGGGTGAGGTCGGTGATCGGTATGCCGGGCAAACCATAGATGGTATCGATGCCATTCAACTTCAGGGCATGGATGACCAGGTGAAAGCCGTCAATGGTCTCCTGCGCTTGCGCACTGGCCTCACCCTGGCCGCTACTGACTTGAGGTTCGACGCTACCCATGATGATCTCCTTTGACACCGGTGGTTCGGCGGGCCGGCTGCGCACTCTCAGGCGCACGCCGACCGCGGGTTGAGTTTAAACGGCGAGTTTACCGGATCAGCGCGCCAGCATGCGCTTGAGCATGGAAAGCAGGGGCCAGAACAGGAGCAGCAGGGCAATGCCTGTCATCGTTCCGACCAGCGCATTGGAAAAGAATATCGACACGCTGCCCTCCGAGAGCAGCATGGATTGCCGAAACGAGGCCTCCGCACGGTCCCCCAGCACCAGCGCCAGCACCAGCGGCGCCAGCGGATAGTCCAGCTTGCGAAACAGGTAGCCGACGATGCCGAATATCACCATCAGGTAGACATCCAGCATGGAATTGTGGACGGTAAAGGCGCCTATCGCGCAA
>JBCKLP010000204.1:0-4422 GCA_038903735.1 Burkholderiales bacterium
TGACGCCGCGCTTTCGCGAGGAGCTCCACCGTGTGGCTGCGTGAACAGCTTGTCGCCTTGGCGCGGAGCAATCCTGAAGCCCTGTTCGACATCATCTTGGCTCTCCAGGAGCAAGTCCAAGCGATGCAATTGCGGCTGGCCCAAAATAGCAGCAACAGTAGCAAGCCGCCCTCATCCGAGGGCTACGCCAAGCCCGAGCCCAAGAGCCTGCGCAAAAAAAGCGGCCTACCCTCTGGCGGACAAAGCGGACATCCAGGCAGCACGCTCCCTGCGGTGGACAAACCCGACTTGATCATCGTCCACCGGCTCGACGCGCTCTGCCCCTGCGGCTGTGGCGCGAGCTCATCGCCCGAGTGCCCGTGCTCCGTCACGACAAAAGACAGGTCTTCGATCTGCCCCCGCAAAAGCTCCTCGTCACCGAGCACCGCGTCGAGGTCAAGTGCTGCCCGAAGTCGGCTTGCGAGGTTTCGGCCGCCTTCCCCGCCGGGGTCAACGCCCCCACGCAATACGGCCCGCGCTTCAACGCCTGGCTGGTGTACCTGCGCGCTCAGCAGCTCATCCCTCTGGAGCGCATCAGCCAGATGTGCGCGGACCTCTTCGGCAGGCCCGTGAGCGAGGCGACCGTCCAGGCCGCCGTCGCCGCCGTCTACAACGGGCTGGCTGGATTCGAGGCCAAGGTGGCGCAGCTCCTCGCCCAGGCGCCCGTCGCCCATGCCGACGAAACCGGCTTGCGCGTGGTCGGCAAGCTCCACTGGCTCCATGTCGTTAGCACCAAGACCCTCACTTGGTACGGCGTGCACCGCCAGCGCGGCAGCGACGCGATCAAGCACTTCGCGCTCCTGCCTGGATTCACCGGCAGGCTCATCCACGATTGCTGGAGCGCCTACTTCCAACTCAACTGCATGCACGGCCTGTGCAACGCCCACCTGCTGCGCGAGCTCACTTTCCTGTACGAGGTCGTGCATCAGAAGTGGGCTAAACGTATGCTGGAGCTGCTCCTGAGAATGCACCGGTCTGTGGCCGCGTGCAAAGCTCGGGCGGGGCCCTCCGCCGCGCCGCAGCGAGCCGCCTGGAGCAGAAAATATCAGGCCCTCTTGCGCGAAGGCTTCGCCGAAAATCCGCAACCTCACCCCCCGCCCGGATCGAGGCGGCGCGGCCGCCCCAAACACACCAAAGCCCAGAACCTCCTGCTTCGGCTCCAAAACCATGAGCGCTCGGTGCTCGCCTTCCTGCACGATTTCCGCGTGCCCTTCAGCAACAACCAAGCCGAGCAGGATCTGCGCATGATGAAGGTCCAGCAGAAAATATCCGGCACTTTCCGAACGCTCGATGGCGCGCGGAGGTTCGCGCGCATCCGCTCTTACCTGTCCACCGTGCGCAAGAACCAACGCGATGTCTTTCAGGATACCGTCGCCGTACTCGTCGGCCAGCCGTTCACACCAAGCGCCACGGTATAACGACCTGAGTAGTTACGAATAATTATTAATTTTTCATTGGCGTGGGAACCGGCCGGATCTCGAATTCCAGGGTCTGCAGGTCGCCGAATACGTAGGTTGCGGGCGCGCTCACGCCGGCGACGGTGCCGGGATCGATGCGCAACGTATCGCCGCCCTTGATATTCCGGATTCGCTCGACGACGGCGCGGTGCTCATGACCGTTGCAGACTAGGTCATAGTCGCCGGTGAGCGCCATGGCTTTTGCGTAATGCGGGTAGTGCACGATGAAGATTCGCCGCTCAGCCAGTACCAGCGAACCGTCCTGGCCGTAGTAGTGCAGGCGGTTCTTGGGTTCGTGCGCCCATTTAGACAGGAAGTACAGATCACCCGTATTGTTGCCATGAATCAGGTGGATCGGCAGCCCCAGTCCGACGACGGCGTGCAATGTGGACGGTGCTATTAAATCGCCGCAATGCAGTACGGCTTGTGCACCGAGCCCTTTGGCTTCGGCGACGGCCGTGGCAAAAGGTTCACGATGATCGTGACTGTCAGATACAATGCATATTTTCAATCGACACCTCGCCGCGCATTGTACCCGATGCCGCACCAAGTTTTTTCTATGGCCGCATAACCTTTTTTTCGCTTATGCCACTTTCTGCTCGTTTAAAATTACCGCAGTAAAAAATGGGGGGGTTTGATGATTAACATTAATCCGTTTGCCGAACTTTCGGCGTCCGTACCGCCCGCAGTCATGCAGACTTTTGTCATTGTCATGATCCTGCTGGTTGCGGCAGGGACTCTGTTCGACATTATCCACAAGGGCAGTGCCAAGTATTTTTTCGAAAACTGGCGCAAGTCCAGAAGCAAAGGCGTGAAAGAGGTCGATGGCGGCGAAATGGTGTCGATTGCCGTCAAGACTGGTCTGGTCGATGTGTTGCTGTCCGGGGAGTTCTGCAACGCACGGCGCCGGATTGCCCATCTGCTGACTATGTATGGGTTCGTGATCTATGTGGTCACCACAGCGCTCATGATTTTCTGCTATCCGACGACCGCGACGGCTACGCCCACCATACTGCCGCAACTGTGGTGGATCGGCGGGCTGATGATTTGCGTCGGCGGATACTGGTTCTGGTTCTTCATCCGTGTCGATGTGGCTGCCGAGGGTGGTTCGCCGTTCCGTTTGATGCGCGCGGATCTGTTCATCCTTTCGCTGCTGGCCAGCGTAACCCTGGGTTTGATCTGGGCCTATCTGCAAACGAGAGGTGGTTCCGGAGCGACCGTGTTCTTTGGCTTGTACATCATCGCCACGACGGTGCTGTTCGGATCGGTGCCGTGGTCCAAGTTCGCGCACATGTTCTTCAAGCCCGCAGCGGCCTTCGAGAAAAGAGTATCCAAGGCCAATGGTTCAGCCGAGAATCTGCCGACGCTGACCCGTGACGATCCCGAACAACAGAAAAGCCACTCTATGGAACTGTTGCGAGACGCTCCGGCGGACATGGGACTTGGCATCAAGCGCGAAGCGCCCCGTCATTATTAAAAACAGCCCGCAAATTCTATAAGAACAGATCAAGGAACCTACTTATGCCTACCTTCGTTTACATGACAAGGTGCGACGGATGCGGACATTGCGTCGACATCTGCCCCTCGGACATCATGCACATCGATAAGACCTATCGCCGTGCCTACAACATCGAGCCCGACATGTGTTGGGAGTGCTTCGCCTGCGTCAAGGCTTGTCCGCAGGATGCGATCGATGTGCGCGGATATGCCGACTTTGCCCCGCTCGGTCACAGCGTACGTGTCAAACGCGACGAAGAGAAAGGCACGATCGCCTGGAAGATCAAATTCCGGAATGGTACGGAAAAGAACTTCCTGTCGCCCATTACCACCAAGCCCTGGGGGACGGCGATCCCCAAGCTCGCGGATGTTTCCGGGCCCAGCCAGGAAATGCGCGACAGCGAGTTGTTGTATAGCGAGCCGAAATATATCCGCATGGATGACGGCGGTTTGCATACGCTTGAGTCCAATGGTCTCAAGATGAATAAAGGCGTGTACTACTAATGGCTTACGAAACGATCGTCGAAGAAGGCATCGATATTCTGGTCGTCGGTGCAGGCCTTGGCGGCACGGGTGCCGCATGGGAGGCCAGATTCTGGGGTCAGGACAAGAAGATTGTCATTGCCGAGAAGGCTAATATCGATCGCTCCGGTGCGGTCGCCCAGGGTCTGTACGCTATCAACTGCTATATGGGCACCCGCTGGGGCGAAAACAAGCCGGAGGACCATGTCCGCTACGCTCGTACCGACCTGATGGGGATGGTGCGGGAAGACCTGCTGTTCGATATGGCCCGTCACGTTGACTCCACGGTGCATCAGTTCGAAGAGTGGGGCCTGCCCATCATGAAGGACCCGAAAACCGGGCGCTATCTGCGTGAAGGGCGATGGCAGATCATGATTCACGGCGAGTCCTACAAGCCCATTGTGGCCGAGGCCGCCAAAAAATCGGCGGACAAGGTCTTCAACCGCATCTGCGTCACCCATCTGCTGATGGATGACGCGAAGGAGAACCGGATTGCCGGTGCCGTTGGCTTCAACGTCCGCACAGGCAACTACCACGTCTTCAAGTCCAAGACCGTGATCTGCGCCGCGGGCGGCGCCTCCAACATCTTTAAACCCCGTTCAGTGGGCGAAGGTTCCGGCCGCACCTGGTATGCGCCCTGGTCGTCCGCGTCTGCCTATGGGCTCATGATCGACGCCGGCGCCAAAATGACGCAGATGGAAAATCGCATCGTGCTGGCGCGTTTCAAGGACGGTTATGGCCCGGTTGGCGCCTACTTCCTGCACCTGAAGACCTATACGCAGAACTGCCTGGGCGAAGAGTACGAATCCAAATGGTTCCCCGAACTGCAGAAAATGGTCGGCAAGGAATATCTCGATCCGGAAGCGTCGCACCTGACCCATCGGCCAATCCCGACCTGTTTGCGCAA
>JBCKLP010000205.1:0-4410 GCA_038903735.1 Burkholderiales bacterium
GAGTCTGGAAACAGGGGGGGCGATGCGGGATGGTCGCAGGGTGCTGCGCCATTCAGTTCAGGCGCACGACAGCCCAAGGCTGGCCCCGGGCAATCCGGTTCTCCGGGCACAGAGACCCGCAAGGGCCGGCGGTTCGCGCACAGTGGCGATGGCCGCGAGCCCGGCAGGTGCAGATCCGGGCAGCTGCCGCCGGCTATCGCTGTTTCTTCAGCCCGAGCTTTTCCACCAGCAGCGAATTGGCGGCACGATCCTTCAGCAGAAAATCCGTCAGCGCGTCGCCGACCAGCACGGTCTTGTCGTACAACTCGTTCCGGGTCGCAATGTCGATATACGTCGGCGACCGGGTCGCCTCGGTGAATGCGGCAATCAGCCGCTTCGCCACCGCAGGCGGCAGTTTCTTGGGGCCGTACAGCATTTGAATGTTCCTGCCGGTCAGGCCGTATCCCAGTTCTTCCAGGGTTGGCACATCCGGGGCTGATTGAAAGCGCTCGTTCTGGAAAGAGACCACCAGCCGCATTGTCCCGCTCCGGACCTGTTGCGCGAACCCGCCCGCGGACAAGCTCCCGACGACGATCTGCCCGCCGAGTATGGCGGTGCCCACCTCGGTGTCTCCCTTGAATGGTACGACGATCGCATCGATGCCGGCGTGCTGCACTATCGCGCGTGTGAAAATCTCGGACGATGTTCCCAGGCCCGGGATGCCGACGGACACCTTTCCGGGATTCTTTTTCGCAAACTCCACCAGGTCCCTGAGCGTCTTGTGCGGACTGTCGCCCTTGACGACCATGCCGACCCTCTGGCGCGCCACCATCATCAGGGCGTCGGTCATTTCGATGAAGTCCGGGCGGATGTCCATGAAATGGTAGGCCAGCGTGAAAGCCGATGTCGGCGCCAGGCCGAGCACATGGCCGTCGGGCTTTGCCGCGGCGACCTCGGTGATCGCGATAGCCCCGGTCGCGCCCGCCCGGTTGACTACGATGACCTCCTGGCCGAGCGTCCCGCGCACTTCCTGGGCCAGGGCCCGGGAGAGCAGGTCGGTCGCGCCGCCCGGAGGAAAGCCCACCAGCAGCCTGAGCGGACGATTCGGAAAATCGCCCTGGGCGGCAACCGGCGCAGCCACGCACGCAAGTGCTGCCGCAAACAGGGTCGTGATCATTCTGGTGTACATGGCCTGCCTCGCTGTCTGATTGTTCGCCGACTGATTGTTCGCTGTCTGATTGTTCGCCAACACCGGAATTCGGCACGGCTCCCCCGGCGTCCGGGACCCGCTCCACATGCGTTCCTGCCCGACCGCTCAGGGCGCGCTGATATTAGAGGTTCCCTTTAGTCGGTGAAAGCGTCGCTTCGTCCCGCCAAGCGCGAAGCCCATTTTAACCCGTAAGGATCCGCCTGCTAACCCTTATCTGGTGAGTCCATTGGATTTTTTACTGCGCTACCGCTGGTACAGCAGCACCCTGTTACGCCAGTACCTGCTGAAACGAACTGAAAAAATCCGGGGTAGGGGCGTCGGCCTCGCGCATATAGAGATCAATATTGCCAAGATGGTAGGCACCATGGCAGTAGATACCCCACAGGAATCCCATAATCGTCCACTCCCGCTGAGTCCATTGGATGTTTTTCGCGAGCTGCTGGTCGCTGTAGCCGGCAAACAGCGCCATGTTCTCCTGGTGCAGGGCATTGGCGTCGGCGACCAGGGTTTTGCTGACCATCAGCCTGTCGGTCAGCGGCTTGTCGGCTTCGCGCGGCAGCGAAGAGCCCTCCGCGCAATCCTTCAGGATGCGTGCCCAACGGCATTCGCCGACGATGGTGTGCACATACAGGCTGCGGATGGTGATGGTGCTGATACGGTCTCCGAATTTCATGTTGCGCTTGTCGAACGGCGCCCAGTCGAGTTTGTCATCCGGCGTGCTTGCCATCCATTTGTCCGTCAGCACCGCCAGGGATTCCAACAACTTCAGGAAACGCTCCAGTTCGCCATTCATTTCCGCTGCTCCTTGCGTTGACTTCTATCCATGGGGATACGGGCGCGCTGACCTTCGGCGCAACAATTGCAGCCTAACCCATGTTTAACAGATTTCTTGAGTTTTGGGTTTTTCGGAAGATTTATTTCTCGTAAGTCATTGATTGTAAACGGTTCTAGTTTTTGAGGCATTTTGTTGTGCCATAATATTTATGTTGTGCCATACTATTTGAGGGGCTTTGCCCTTACAATAGATCCCATGTTCATCCGTCAAACCCGTACCAACAGTACCTCCACCGGCGAAGCCTATTTCACCTTTCGCCTGGTCCGCGGTAGCCGCATCGCCGGCAAGGTCCGCCAGGTCACCGTCCTCAATCTCGGGCGTAACTTCCCCATCAAGCAGGATCACTGGCCGCTGCTGTGCAGCCGCCTCGAGCAACTGCTGCAGCCGCAAGCCTCGATGCTCGACATCAAGTGCCCACAGCACCTCGAGCGTGCCGCCCGGCGCTACGCGGCGCAGCTCGTCGAGCGTGCTCGCGTAACGGCTCCCGCCGAGGCGAGTGCAGGCGGCCCCGCAGTGCCCGACATGGAGGAAGTCGATATCGATTCCCTGCGCCAATCCGAGCCGCGCTCGGTGGGCGTCGAACATGTGGCGCTGCATGCCTTGGGACAACTGGGCTTTGTCGACAAACTCGCAGACCTGGGCGTCAACAGCGTCATGCGCGCAGCCATCGTGGGCAACATCGTGGGCCGGATGGCGGCTCCCGCCTCGGAACTGGCCACGCGCGATTGGTTGCAAAAGCACAGCGCCTTGGGCGAGTTGCTCGAGTTCGACTATAACGCGATGTCACACATGGGCCTGTATCGCGCCTCTGACCTGTTGATGCGCCACCGTGTGGCGATCGAAGCGCATGTGTTTGGATCGGTGCAAACCCTGTTCAGTTTGCAGGAGACCATCACCTTGTATGACCTGACAAACACCTACTTTGAAGGCGATGCGGCGGGCAATAGCAAAGCCCAGCGCGGGCGCTCCAAGGAAAAGCGCAGCGACTGCCCCTTGCTCACGCTGGGGCTGGTGCTCGACGGCAGCGGCTTTGTGCGCCGCTCGAAGACATTTGCCGGCAACGTCTCGGAGGGCACGACGCTGCAGGGCATGCTCGAGGATTTGGGCGCGCGCGCCGGGGCCATGGTGGTCATGGACGCAGGCATTGCGATGCAGGAGAACCTGGACTGGCTGAGCGCGCATGGGTATCGCTATCTGGTGGTGCGCCGTGGCGGGCGCAGGCAATTTGATGAAGCTCAGGGGCTGCGTATCAAGACCGCCGGCGGGCAGGAACTGCGCCTGTATAAACAGGTAAGTGCGGAGGGCAAAGAGGTATTCGTTTACTGCCATTCTGCGGCACGCGAAGACAAGGAGTCGGCGATGGTGAAACGCTTTACCGTTGCGTTTGAGGCCGGACTAGACAAGCTCGCGCAGGCACTGACCAAGGAGCGGGGCGAGAAACGCCCCGACATCATTGCGGAGCGTATTGGGCGTTTGAAACAAAAAAGTCATGGAGTGAGCCAGCACTACCGCATTACGCTCGTCAAAGACGATGCAGGCGAGAAAGTGACGGCGCTGAGCTGGGAGAAGTCGCTGGTAGACGGATCGATGGCGACGCACCCGGGCGTGTATTGTCTTCGCAGCAACGAGCTCGCGTGGGACGAGGAGAAATTGTGGCGCACCTACACCATGCTCACCGATCTGGAGAGCGTGTTTCGCAGTCTGAAAAGTGAGCTGGGGCTGCGCCCGGTGTTTCATTCGAAAGAGGTTCGCTCGGATGGGCACCTGTTCATCACGGTGCTGGCCTATCAGTGCGTACAGGTGTTGCGCACGAAACTGAAGGAGTCCGGCATCGACGAATCGTGGAACGGGGTGCGCAAGAGCTTATCGCTACAGCGTCGTGTGACCGCGAGCTTGCGGCGCAAAGATGGGCGCACAATTCACGTGCGCAAAAGCACTGTCGCCGAGCCAGAAGCCGCGGCCATATACAAGGCGCTTGGCATAACGGCGTCCCCGGGAGGCGTCAGGAAACTGGTCAGCTGAACCAGAAAATGACATGAAAGCGTAGCTCAAAAATACACGTACGCGACAAGCCATTGATACTAATAGAGATTTTTTCTCACTTGTTAAACATGGGCTAACTTACATGCGTGCCGCCGTGCCGTCGAGGTTGCCACTTCGAGATTGCCACGTCGACAGATTGCCACGTCGAGATGTTGCGACGTCGAGATGTCGCGACGTCGAGAGATTGCCAGATTGCCAATGTTGCATTACTTTGTTGCTATTTGAATGTGCCTGTATCACATGAAGGGTTCGCCATGGCCGACAAACCCCGCATCGCCCACCTGACCGGCTCCAGCGCCACCATACTCAACAGCCCGCCGCTGGTGACCAGTAACAAGGCGCG
>JBCKLP010000206.1:0-4406 GCA_038903735.1 Burkholderiales bacterium
TGCCCTAGTACCCCTGCGGCGATGCCGGTTTCCTCGATGTCGGCATTGCGGTAAAGAATGCCGCCCACCCAGCGAAGGTCGATGTCCATCGGACCCACTGGCCGGCCACCCATCACCAGTCCCGCGGCAGCGCCGTTGTCGGCCACAGTGTCGAAAATCTTGCGCGGGTTCTGCACCCGCGCATCGATGATCTCCATTGCCGGGCAGACGTATTCGGTGGCGCGCAGCACATCCAGCAGGCCCACGCCCGGCCCCTGCAGCGCGTCCTTCAGCACGAACACCAGCTCGATCTCCACCCGCGGCACACAAAAGCGCTCATGCGGAATCTTGGCGCCATCCTCGATCATCATGTAATCGTGCAGGGTGCCGTAGTCAGGCTCGTCTATCTGTGAAGAGGCCTGCATGGCTTTCGAGGTGAGGCCTATCTTGTTGCCGATGATCTTGTGGCCGGTAGCCTCACGGATCTTGGTGGCCAGCATCGAGATCGCGTAGGCATCATCAATGGTGATGTCGGGAAAGGTCTTCGACAACTGCACTATGGGTTTGCGATCGCGCTCGGCGGTGACCAGCCATTCGGCGGCTTTCTTGCGGTCTGCTTCTGACATCATGATGGGATCTCCTGGTTGAAAATTTCAGGCTAATGATAAGGCCTGCCAGCAGGGTTTGTATGTGCTCATTTTTCGCAAGACGTACGCAAGACGTACGAGCATGGCCGTTACGCCAGTCTGCTATATTCGTCCGCAGTCATCGATGCGACCCTCGCGGTCGGAAAAAGAGGAAACAATGTCTGCGCAAATGGTGGTTCACAATCCAATGGGCTATCCGCCCAAGGTGGCGGGCAAGCCGCTGGCATCCCGGCTCGACACGCTCAACGGCCGCACCGTCTATATCGTGGATTGCCGGTTCGACGATTCCGACATTCTGTTAAAGGCCGTGCAGGACTGGTTTACCGAGCACATGCCAGAAGTGAAGACGGTCTACAAACCCATCAGCAACGTCTACACCAAGGACGATCCTGCCACCTGGCAGGAAATCAAGGAAAAAGGAGATGCCGCAGTCATCGGCGTCGGTCATTGAAGCACTTGCGCGCCGGCGGTCGCCGCGCACGGAATGTCGATAGACCTGAAGTACGGGGTGCCCACGGTATGTCTGCACACCTCCATGTTCACCACGGTCACCCAGTCGGTGGTGCGCATGAATGGTGTGCCACGCATGCGCCAGGTGTATCTGCCGCACCCGGTGATGGGCAAGACGCCCGCTGAAATTCGCGCCTATGTGTTCGGTGTCAGTCCGGTCAGCGGCAGGCCGGTGATGCAGGAAGTGGTGGAGGGCCTGACCCAGTCGCTGAATGACGAGGACCGCAAGGGCCTCTCCTTCGTGCGCAGCACGCCGCGCCTGTGCGAGCCTGCCAGCGAAGCCGATCTTCAGCAGCTATTTCTGGACAATAACTGGACCGACAAGCTGCCCATCGTCCTGCCGACCGAAGATCGCGTGGCGGCGATGCTCAAACACACCAGCCGCAAGCCCGACGAAGTGGTTGGTCACCATGCCGCCACCCACTTTCGCGAGGTATGGCAGTGCACTGTGGAGCAGGTGGCGGTCAATGCGGTGATGGCGGGCGCCCGGCCCGAATATTTTCCGGTGATCCTCGCCATCGCCTCCACCGGGGTGAGCGCGCGCGGCTCCAGCACCAGCTCCATGGCTGCCATGGCAGTGGTGAACGGCCCGATCCGCAAGGAAATCGGCATGAATGCCGGCACCGGCGCGATGGCGCCCTACAACCAGGCCAATGCAGCCATCGGCCGCGCCTTTGGCCTCCTGTCGCAGAACCTGCAGGGCGGCTCCGTGCCGGGTGACACCTACATGGGTTCGATGGGCAATGCGCTGGCCTACGCCAGCCCCACCTTCGCCGAGAACGAGGAGCGCAGCCCCTGGGAGCCACTGCACGTGCAACGCGGCTTCAAGGCGGAGCAAAGCGTGGTGAGTGTCTTCATGGGTTGCCGCGCCATGGCATTTACCCTGGGGCTGCGTCATGCGCACTGGCAGGACCATGTGCGCAACATGATGCGCGGCATGGACCCGAGCGAATCGCCCTTGTTCCTGCTGGACCCGATTGTGGCGCGCCTCTTCATGGATGTCGGCGGATTGAAGGACAAGAAGGCAATCATCGACTGGGTGGTGGAAAACGCGCGCATGCCGGCCGGCGAGTACTGGGACTACCAGTTGATCCAGAACTACAAGTATCCGCGCGCCACCTTTGGCGAGGAACCGCTCGCCTCCAAGCTGCGTGCAGCGCCGGACGAGCTGATCCCGATGTGGACAGCCGATGAGGTGAACATCGCGGTGGTGGGCGGCGAGACCAATGGTTACTGGCGCATTGTCGGCGCGCGCCTCGCGGGCACGGCTTGCATCGACGATTGGCGCTGAGCGCACTCGACGATGTGAAGGCTTCTCGCACCGGCGGGGTTTCGCCGGTGCGGTGCGCTTGCCAACAGCACAGGTGGCAACGGCAAGCTGCGGTGCCGAGCCGGCTAGTCGAAGAAGGTAAAGCGCCATGACCACAATCATTGATCTGCAGGCGCGAAAAATATGGGATTCGCGCGGCCGCGCCACGGTGGAAGCCGAGGTACTCATTGAAGGCGGCCATCGGGGGCGCGGCATGGCGCCGACCGGCGCGTCTACGGGCGCAGGCGAAGCGCTGGCGATTGATGCAGAACTCGCCGTGCGCAATATCCGCTCGGACATCCGCAGCGCACTCTTAGGCAGCAATGCCGCTGATCAGCAGGCAATAGACGCAGCACTGGTCAAACTGGATGGAACGCCCAACCGCGCGCGGCTGGGCGGCAACGCGCTGGTGGCGGTATCGCTGGCTTGCGCGCATGCCGCAGCAGCAGCAGCCGGCCTTGCCTTGTGGCGCTACCTGGCGGGCGATCGCAAGGTGTCCCTGCCGGTGCCACAGATCCAGATTTTCGGCGGCGGCGCGCATGCCGGCGCGCGCGTCGACATTCAGGATTTCATGGTGATCTGCACCGGTGCCGGCAGTTTTTCCGAGGCGCTGGAGATGACTGCAGAGGTCTATCACGCGGCGGGTGCGCGGCTCAAGCAACAAGGCCTGCTGCAGGGCGTGGCCGATGAGGGTGGCTTCTGGCCGGCATTCAAATCCAACGAGCAGGCGCTGGCCGAGCTGGTGAAAGCCATTGAGTCGGCCGGCTTGCGTCCCGGTGAAGACGTTGCCATTGCGCTCGATATTGCCGCGACGCAACTCTGGCGCGATGGCCGTTATCAACTCGCGCTGGAGAATCGCATGCTCTCCACCGAGCAGTGGCATCGCATGCTGCTGCGCTGGATCGAGGCCTACCCCATTGTTTCCATCGAAGATCCCTTCGTGGAAACCGACAGCGATGCCATGCAGTCCTTTACCCGTGCGGCCGGCGCACAGGTCCAGGTGGTGGGGGATGATTTCTTCGTCACCAGCGCGGCGCGGGTGCGCGCGGCAGCGGCGCGCGGGGCCTGCAATACGGTATTGCTGAAACCCAACCAGGTGGGCACGCTGTCGGAGACTTACGCCTGCTGGCAGGCGGCGCGTGAGGCAGGCTATGCCGCCATTGTCTCGGCACGTTCGGGCGAAACCGAGGATGTAGCCATCGTGCACCTAGCGGTGGGCTGGGGCGTGAATCAGCTCAAGGTGGGCAGCTTTTCACGCTCGGAGCGCATGGCCAAGTGGAACGAGGGCCTGCGCATCGAGGAGGCGCTGGGCAGGCAGGCTCTTCTTTATCCTGCGAGGAGATTGTTTGAAAGTCGTCTTTCGCTTCGACGCCGGTGAGGCACTGCAGAGTCGCGTCGCCGCATTGAGCGACGCGGACTTCGACATCACATGCTGTCCGGAGTCCTCGGATGAGCGCTACGAGGCCTTGTTGCCAGAGGCCGGGGTGCTCTGGCATGTTCTGAAAGCCGTTAGCGCGGAGCAGATTGCGCGCGCCCCGCAATTGAAACTGGTGCAGAAAATTGGTGTGGGCGTCAACACCATCGCGCTGGATGCCTGCCGAGCGCGCGGCATTGCGGTCTGCAACCTGCCCGGCACCAATAGCCGCGCGGTGGCCGAGATGAGTCTGCTGCTGATGCTGGCCGGCCTGCGACGGCTGACCGAACTGGACCGCGCCGTGCGCCAACCGCAGGGTTGGGCCGAGGGCTGGCGCCTGCAGGAGCGCTTTGGCGAACTGGGCGGGCGCACCGTCGGACTGGTGGGTTATGGTGCCGTGGCGCGCCTGCTGGAAACCATGCTTGCCGCCATGGGTGCGCGCGTGATTCACTGGTCACGCAGCAGTGGCGGGGCATTGAACGAATTGCTGGCGCAGAGTGACATCGTTTCCCTGCATGTGCCGCTCACCGCGGACACCACGCACCTC
>JBCKLP010000207.1:0-4401 GCA_038903735.1 Burkholderiales bacterium
CTGATCTTCAAGGGCAATGTGCACGAGATCAAGGAGATCATGAAGAAATCGCGCGAACTGGGCATGCAGACTTTTGATCAGCATCTGTTCGATCTGTATGAGGAAGGCAAAATCGCCTACGAGGACGGGCTGCGCAATGCCGACTCGGTCAACGATTTGCGCCTGATGATCAAGCTCAATTCCAAGGCTTCGAAGGACCGCGACCCCAACGCGGGAATCGAGCATCTCAATATCGTCTGATCGCAGACGCCGCCGCGATGCGGCGGGCGCGCGATCAGATGCGCCGGAAGGAACGGACGCTACGCGCCGTTCAACCGGCGCGTTAATTTTTGTCGCCGTTCATCCGGAGCGTTTATTGATGCCTCCGTTCAATCGGCAGGCAATTGACTGACTTCAGGATGGATATTTTTCTGTGTGAGAAATTCCTCGCGTGCCGCTGTGCGCGCAGCCCGATCCGCTAGCGTGGTGGTGCATGGCTGAATTTGCCGCCGGACTTAGGCTCTGTAAACAAATAAACGTATCAACTTTTTATTTATCCAGCTCAGGCATTTAGCAGTTATATGAGACGTTTATTTATTTCCTTCGCCTTACCCTGCTGGTTCTGCTGCCACGTGATGCGGTGCTTGTGGTGCTGGGGTGTGCGGCGCTGTTCTTTGGCGCGTGGTCCGTAGCCGATCCGGTGCCCAGGGTTGGCGCGAGTCAGGGCTGGGCTTATGTGGCCGGGTTCATCGGCGGGGCTTGCGGCGCGCTGTTTGGCATCGGCGCACCACCCTATCAAATCTATCTCTCGCGGCGCCTTGCCGACAAGTCGCAACTGCGCGCCACGGTGGCTACCATGGTGTTCTTTTCCGTGGGCAGTCGCCTGTTCCTGTTTGCGCTCGCGGGCCTTTTTCTCGCCAAGGAGTTCCTGACGGTGCTGCTGCTGCTGCCCTTTGCGGCGCCGGGCCTCTTGATCGGCACGCGCGCGCACCTTGCCGTCACCCGCTCGCAACTGGGACGTGCCATCGGTATCGTGTTGTTGCTAGCCGGCGGGTCACTGTTGTGGCGGATCGCTGCCTGACTGGAGGCTGTCGCGACATGCTAGGATCGGTGCCTTGAGTTCACCGGCGGTTTCTATGGTCACCCAGTCCGATACCCGCAGCATGGCCCTGTTTTGCGACTTCGAGAATGTCGCTCTGGGCGTGCGCGATGCGAAGTATGCCAAATTTGATATTGAAAAAATCCTGGAGCGCCTGCTGCTGAAGGGCTCCATCGTGGTAAAGAAGGCCTATTGCGACTGGGAGCGCTACAAGGAGTTCAAGAACGATATGCACGCGGGCAGCTTCGAGCTGATCGAAATCCCGCATGTGCGCCAGTCGGGCAAGAATTCCGCCGACATCCGCATGGTGGTGGATGCCCTGGATCTTTGCTACACCAAGGCGCATGTCGATACCTTTGTCATCATCAGCGGCGACTCGGATTTCTCGCCGCTGGTTTCCAAGCTGCGCGAAAACGCCAAAACGGTGATCGGCGTGGGGGTGAAGAACTCCTCCTCCGACCTGCTGATATCCAATTGTGATGAGTTCATTTATTACGATGATCTGGTGCGCGAGGATGAAGTCAAGCGGCGCGCAGCCCGCAAGCGTACCGAGAAGCGCGCCAGTGCACCATCGAAAGATGCCCCTGCAGCGGCTTCTGGCGAGGACAAGCGCCAGGAAGTTCTCGATCTGGTGGTGGAAACCGTTGAGGCGCTGATTGCCGAGCGTGGCGAGGGCGAGAAGGTGTGGGGCTCGATGGTGAAACAGGCTCTGCAGCGCCGCCAGCCCGGGTTCAATGAGTCCTATTACGGCTTTCGTGTTTTTTCGGAACTGCTGGAAGAGGCCGAGAAGCGAAATCTGTTGCGCCTTGAGCGCGACGATAAATCGGGCGGGCGCATCATTCAGCTTGCCCAGGTGAGCAAGGACTAGCGGTCGCCCGCGACGCCATGCCCTATATTCGCCGCGATGCCGACGGAAAAATCGCCGCCCTGTTGCGCGATGCGGCTCCGGACGCCGCTGAGGGCTTGAGCAGCAGCCATCCGGAAGTGGCGGCCTTCCTCACTGAGGGCGGTGATGCAGAAGCCTTCAGCGCGCTGGATCTGGATTTCGTGCGGGTGACCGAAGACCTGATCTATACCCTGATCGAAAAGGGCTTGCTGCAGTACACCGACCTGCCTGAGGAAGCGCAGCGCAAACTGCGCGCGCGCGAGGGTTTCCGCGTGCGGCGCCTCGATGGCGCGCTCGACCTGCTGGGCGGGCGGGATCTGGTGTGAAGGCTTTGTCCGGATTGGCCGCAATGCCGGCGTCAAATCTGTCTGCAATCGACATTCGAGGAGTGCCAATATGAATCGAATCCTGATGGCAAGTGGTGCCATTGTCGCGTCCCTCGCACTCGCAGGCGGCGCGGCGGCGCAGGGTTTTCCCGCCAAACCGGTGCGTATCATCGTTCCGTTTGCGCCCGGCGGCGCGGTCGACACTGTCGGGCGCATGGTGGGCGCGAAACTTGGCGAGGCCTGGAAACAGCCGGTGCTGATCGAGAACCGACCTGGTGCGGGTGGCGTGATCGGCGCCGATGTGGTGGCGAAATCCGCGCCTGATGGCCATACCGCGCTTCTGGCCACCATTGCGCTGGCGATCACGCCAAGCACCTATCGCAAACTGCCTTATGACCCGCACAAGGATCTGGTGCCGCTTACGCAGGTCACCGCGCACCCGCTGGTGCTGGCGGCGAATCCCAAGTTGGGCGTGGACAGCTTCGTGCAACTGATTGCACTCGCCCGCGCCAGACCTGGCACCATCAGCTATGGCACCACCGGTACCGGCACCTCGACTCATCTTTTGATCGAGATGCTGAATCTCACCCTGAAAACCGATTTCCTGCACGTTCCCTACAAAGGCGACGCGCCGCAGGTGGCGGCGATCCTGGGTGGCGAGGTGCAGCTGGGCATGGCAGCGGTCAACAGTGTGATTGGCCAGATTCAGGGTGGCAAGCTGAAGCCGCTGGGCGTTACCGGCACACGGCGCGCGGCACTGCTGCCCGATGTCCCTACCATGGCGGAGAATGGGGTGACGGGGTTCGAGACCGGCAGCTGGATGGGCCTTTTCGTGCCCGCCGGCGTTCCTGCTGAGATCATGGCGCGCTTTCAAGGCGAGGTCGCCAGGGTCCTCGCATTGCCCGATATACGGGCGGCATTCGCCAAGCGCGGCTTCGAGGGGATAGGCAACACGCCGCAGGAATTCAACGCCCGCTTTCAGGCCGATGCGGCGACCTATGCGAAGGTGGTGCGCGAAGCGAAGATCCCGCCGCAGGAATGATGCCGTCCTGCATTGCATTGATCATTAGCCCCTGTTCTTCGTGACGACAGGCCTCGCGTAATGGCGGAAGCGGTGGACGCGGTGGTATTCGATCTTGGCGGGGTGATACTGGAGGTCGATTTCAACCGTGTGTTCGACGCCTGGGCGGATGCGGCGAGTGTGCCTGCGGCGCAGATTCGCGAGCGCTTCCGCCTGGATGCCGCCTATGAGCGCCACGAGCGCGGCGAAATCGACGCCAGCCAGTACTTTGCCGCCCTGCGCGAGACACTGGGCCTGTCGCTGTCCGATGCCCAGTTCGCCGCAGGGTGGAACTGCATGGTTGGCGACGCTATTGCCGGCGCGCCCGAAGTGCTGGTCGCTGCGGAGCGGCGCTAGCCGCTGTACGTGTTCAGCAATACCAACGCCATGCATTACGCGCACTGGGGACCCGGCCATGCCGGACTGATGCAGCGTTTCAAGCGACTGTTTCTTTCCTTCGAGATGGGATTGCGCAAGCCCGAGGCACTTGCTTTCGCGCAGATTGCCCGTGAGATTGGTGTCCCCATGGGGCGAATTCTCTTCTTTGACGATACGGCTGAGAATGTCGATGCGGCACTGGCGCTTGGTATGCAGGCCGTGCTGGTGCGTGGCACTGGCGATGTACGCGCTGCCCTTGCCGAGCTTTGATGGCCGGGGAAGCGCTTTTTTCGAAGCTCAGGCTTGCGGCTTTTCCCGACGATTGCCGCCGGCTACGATCTTGTACTCGAACAGCCGGCATTCGATGGCGCCATTGAACAGGGGAGTGCGCTTGCTGGCCTTGAGCCGCACCCCTTTGGGCAGTTCGGGATCTCCGGTAAAGATGTAGCAGCGCCAGCCCGCGAAATGCCGCTTCATCCAGTCGCCCAGTTGCGGATACAGCAGAGCAAGGTCCCCGCTATCGCCCAGGCGCTCGCCATAGGGCGGGTTCATGACCAGCACGCCCGCAGGCGAGGGTGCCCGCAGATCGGTGGCGCTTGCCTGCTTGACCTGAACCACATCGCCCAGCCCGGCGGCACGCAGATTCGCCTTGGCCGACTCGACTTCGCGATAA
>JBCKLP010000208.1:0-4365 GCA_038903735.1 Burkholderiales bacterium
TACGCTGTTGACGGCCTGTCGCGGGTCGACGCGGCGTTTCTGAAGTTTCTTGCCACGGCGGACCCGTCACTTGCCAAGCAGTTGCAAGCCACAAGGGAAAATGCCGGCGCCCTGGAATCCAAGACCGAATCCGCACTGATACTGGAGCTTTGCCAGCCTCTCGAGCGTTTTTTATCCCAACTGTTTGGAATTGCTAATGATGTGCTCGCGCTTGCCAAACGGCACGAAGCACTGGATGCACTGTACCGGGTGAAACGCCAGTTTGTGCAGCGTCGGGCGGCAACCAAGATCAAATCTGCGGATGCCCAGTCGCTTGATGGCACGGCCCTGGAGGCCGATTTAAAATCGCTCTTCGGCGGCCGGTTTGACGAGCTGACCTTCGCAACCAATGTTGAAGACTGGAGCAAGAACGAGGCAGTCAATACTGAGGCCCTGGACAAGGCGCTTCGCTATGCAGCCTGGGCATTGCATACACCCGCCGGCCGTGAGAGAAACCGGCATGGCCTGCTATTCAAGCAAGCCGCAAAAGTAGATCCGTACCAGCTGCTGACTCATGCCATGCAGACTGAAACCGATGGGGTTACTGCGTTTACCATTGCGCCGGGCCATTTGCGGCGACGCGAGGCGTTTAATCTAACGGATCAAGGTACCGATCTCGCCGGAGCGCTCGATCAGGCTAATTACTGCATCTGGTGCCATAAGCAGGGCAAGGATTCCTGTTCTCACGGACTGCAGGAAAAGCCCGTGGCCGAATCGAAGGTCGTAACCTTCAAGAAAAGTCCTTTGGGCGTCAAACTCGCGGGCTGCCCTCTTGAAGAAAAGATTTCCGAATTTCACATGGCAAAATCGCAAGGACTCGCGTTGTCCGCATTGGCGATTATCGTCATAGATAACCCCATGGTGGCCGCCACGGGCCACCGTATATGCAACGACTGCATGAAAGCTTGCATCTATCAAAAGCAGGCACCGGTGGATATTCCCCAGGCTGAAACCCGTACTTTGAAGGATGTGCTTGAACTCCCTTGGGGATTCGAGATTTACTCTCTTCTTACGCGCTGGAATCCACTGAATTTTCGACACCCATTGCCACTGCCACGAACCGGCTATCGTGTGCTGGTTGCGGGCATGGGACCGGCAGGGTTCAGTTTGGCGCATTACCTCATCAACGACGGCCATCTGGTGGTCGGCATTGACGGCCTGAAAATCGAACCACTCCCTGAAGAGCTATCAGGTGTCAGACTCGATGGTACGAGAACCGAGATCCAGCCGATTCGTGACGTTTCCAGATTGTTTGAGCCGCTCAACGGCAGAATTATGGCTGGATTTGGCGGTGTCGCGGAGTACGGCATCACCGTGCGCTGGGAAAAGAATTTTCTGAAAGTCATACGGCTTTTGCTTGAGCGGCGCTCGGAATTTGCGATGTTTGGCGGCGTGCGCTTCGGCGGCACTTTGACCCTGGACGATGCATGGAATCTCGGTTTCGACCATGTGGCCCTGGCCATGGGCGCCGGCAAACCTACCACCCTGGAGATTCCGAATGGTCTTGCCCGCGGCGTCAGGACGGCATCTGATTTCCTGATGGCATTGCAGCTTACGGGAGCGGCCAAATTCGATTCGATCGCGAATATGCAAATGCGTTTGCCCGTGGTTGTCATCGGAGGTGGACTGACCGCCATCGACACGGCTACCGAATCCCTGGCCTATTACGTGATCCAGGTTGAAAAATTTCTAACCCGCTTCGAGGCACTTGCCATTGCCATTGGCGAGGATGCCATCCGCGACCGCTGGGATCCCGAAGAGCGTGAAATTGCCGAGGAATTTCTTGCCCACGGAAGGGCGATACGCGTTGAACGCCAGCAAGCTGACCGCGAGAAGCGGGATGCCCAGATAGTGGAGTTTCTGCAAAGCTGGGGAGGCGTCACGGTCGCCTATCGCAGACGCCTTATCGACAGCCCTGCCTATACGCTCAATCACGAAGAAATCGAAAAAGCGCTGGAAGAAGGAATCAAATTTATCGAATGTCTCTCACCGCTCGCCATTGATGTTGACGAGTATGGCGCCGCCCGGAGCATCCGCTTTGCCCGTCAGAAATTCGTGGAGGACGGAAAACCACAGGAGGATGGTGATTACCGGCTCCCGGCGCGTTCTATTTTCGTAGCCGCGGGTACACAGCCGAACACCGTGCTTGCCCGAGAGGATGAGCGCAATTTCAGCCTTGACGGCAAATACTTCAGCGCCTGCGACGACGAGGGGAAACCGGTCAAGCCGCAATACGCGATTTCCAAGCCTGGTGTCCCCGAAGTACTGCTGTCACGTGGCAAGGACGGGCGTTTCGTGTCATTTTTTGGCGACCTGCACCCATCTTATTTCGGCAACGTGGTCAAAGCGCTAGGCTCCGCAAAGCAGGGGCACCCGGTAGTGACACGGGTTCTTTCCAAACGCCCACCGGGCGAGCTTGGTCATAACCAAGCATTGTTCGATGACTTGAATCATCGGTTGCGTGCCCGTATTCATCAGATAAGGCGGTTGACGCCCACTATTGTCGAAGTCATCGTTCATGCGCCACAGGCTGCACGTAACTTCAAGCCCGGCCAGTTTTACCGCTTGCAGAATTTCGAGACACTTTCCCCGCTTGCCAATGGCACACGCCTGCAGATGGAAGGACTTGCATTGACGGGAGCCTGGGTTGATGTTGAAAAGGGTCTGGTCTCGACCATCGTTCTCGAAATGGGCGGTTCTTCCGACCTGTGCACGATGCTCAAACCCGGCGAACCCGTTGTCCTGATGGGCCCGACCGGCGCGCCTACGCATATTTTTCCTGATGAAACCGTAATGCTGGTAGGCGGCGGTTTAGGCAACGCAGTATTGTTTTCAATCGGCCAGGCCTTTCGCGCCGCCGGGTCAAAGGTCCTGTACTTCGCCGGTTACAAGAAAGCCGAAGACCGCTATAAAACCGAAGAAATAGAGGCGGCAGCGGATGTCATCGTCTGGTGTTGCGACGAAGAACCAGGATTTCAGCCGCAAAGGCATCAGGACCGCACTTTCATCGGCAACATAGTTCAAGCCATGGAGGCTTATGCTGCCGGGCGACTGGGCGATACCTCGTTGCAGATGGCGCAAGCATCGCGAATTATTGCCATAGGCTCAGACAGGATGATGGCAGCCGTCGCACGTGCACGCCACGATGTGCTCGCACCTTATTTGAAAAAGGGACACGAAGGTATCGGTTCCATCAATTCGCCAATGCAATGCATGATGAAGGAGATTTGTGCGCAATGCCTGCAAATTCATCATGATCCTCTGACCGGAAAATCACACCACGTGTTTTCCTGTTTCAATCAGGATCAATCGCTGGACAAGGTAGATTTTCAAAGCCTATCAGAGCGACTTAGACAAAACTCCCTGCAGGAAAAACTTACCGCGCAATGGCTTCGGCACTGCCTGCCGGACAACCGGAAATGCAGCGATTCCGCTTGATGTTCAATGCCAATCGCCCTGGGGCGGAATAGGCAATGGATACACAGGTATTCCCTCGTCAATCAATTCCTCCGCCTGCTCGGCGGACGCCGTTCCCCGGATATCGCGCCGTGGCGCTTGCTGGTAGTGCATTTTCCGCGCCTCGGATGCGAAAGACGATCCGACATCGTCACTATGAGTCAGCACATAATCCAGAATCTCATGCAGCTTCATCTGAAGCGAGGTGCCGCTCGCCAGCGGCACTCTGGGCTCCGGTGTTTTATGCCCCGGGCCGGGTACGTTCGATTCCGCGTGACCTATTTTTGCAGTCAATAGCTTTTCAATGGATTTTTCTCCACATACCGGGCAGGAAAGAAGACCGCGTTCTTTCTGTACATTGAAATCAGCGGACGACGCGAACCAGCCCTCAAAGCGGTGATGCCTAGCGCAAATCAACTCGAATACAATCATCAATTATCCGGTTTGTCGCTGCAACATGCGGCAGATTCAGCGCATCCGATGTTTCTGGTGCCTGGGGCCGGAATCGAACCGGCACGCCGCTTTCGCAGCGAGGGATTTTAAGTCCCTTGTGTCTACCAGTTTCACCACCCAGGCGAATCCATCGACGCGATGCTTCTCCCGGCACATTGCGGGAACAAAAATGGAGGCGGGGGTCGGAATCGAACCGGCGTCCACGGCTTTGCAGGCCGCTGCATAACCACTCTGCCACCCCGCCGTTTGGATCTAGGGGCCGCAGTGCTCTCCGCATTGAAGACCTGGTGGATCATTCAAAGAAGCAATACGGCCTTTCCGGGAAACCTGGAGCGGGAAAGGAGTCTCGAACTCCCGACCTCAACCTTGGCAAGGTTGCGCTCTACCAACTGAGCTATTCCCGCATTGACGAGGCGA
>JBCKLP010000209.1:0-4350 GCA_038903735.1 Burkholderiales bacterium
AACGATAGGTTTTGGTATTGCCGTTCTCATCGGTATGGCGCGTCTCGGCCGTGGAGCCGCCCACCGAACTGTAGGCAAAGCGTTGTTCGCCACCGCCGGGCAGGATTTCGCGGGTGGCGCGCCCCACGCTGTCGTACTCGATTTACTCCACCGCGCCACGTGGATCGGTCTTGCGGCTGATGCGATTATTGGCATCGTATTCCAGCAAAGTAGTACCACCGCCCTGATCGCGGTAACTGCTCATGCGCCGGCTAGCGTCGTAGCCCATTTCAATGTAGCGCCCGGCCGGATCGGTGATGCGGGTAATGATCGGAGGACTGCCGGTGGTCTGGAATTGATACACCTTGCCCCCCGCATCGGTCATTGCCGTTGGGAACCCCAACGCATTCAGCGTGAAACTCACCCGGTTGCCGTGCAAGTCCACCATCGCCAGCAAGTTTCCGTCAGGATTGAATTCGTAGCGGCTGCCAACCACGAGTTTCAGCGTCCGGCCGCTAGCGGTGGGGGTGACTTCCATTTCAATGGCACGCTTGCGGCCACTACGGGCGCGAAACACGTTGTCTGCGTCGCGAGAAAGGAGGTAGCGTACGCCAGATGGATTGCTCACCCGCACCGCCTCAGGCCCGGCCGGCACGGCAAACCAGTCATACGTAAAACTCATGCCCCGGCCGAACAGCCCCACGCGCGCATCGCGCGAGCGGTAACGGCAATTGGGATTGACGGAGATGAAGTTGCTGATGCCAAACGGGCGTGGGCGGAATACCAGCGCATTGCCGCTGGCAAGATCCACCGGACAAGGTGTCTGCGGTTGGTCGGGCTCAGGATCCAAATCGGGCGGCGCCGGGGTATTCTCCTCCGGCGATTGCATGGGCGGCGGGTCTTCGCCATCTCCCCCCTCAGCCCCCGGATCATTAGCGCCCCCATCACCGCGCGGCAGGAACGTCGCCCCGCAACAGAACTTCGGTATCCCCACCCCGGGATTGGACACCACCGATTTCCCATCCGCGGACACCGTCCCCAGTCCCATCACCCGCCACTGGTTCGAATTCGGGTCGGGGGTGACCGACTCGTCGTAGTACCACATCTCGATCTGCTGACCGGGCAGCGCATCGACGTCGTTGTTCATGGTCACGGGAATAGGTTGCGTAGGGTTGGCCCCCCCCTTCACGAAAAAAGTAGTACAGATACACGCTATTAGCCTCCACCCCCGGCGGCAGCGGGCGTATCGGTAATCTATCCACCGGCACCGTGCGCACGCTCACCTTGTCGAGCGGCTGGCCGTCCCAGCCGTAGAGGATGGCCCCTTGCGGGATGTTGAGCGCGTAATTGGGCAGATCTGCATTGGTCACGGTGGCCGCCTGCCCGGGCACGATGTTGGTGAATTTCGTGGGGTCGATGCGGCTGATGCAAACTGCTGTTGCAAACTGCTGTTGTAGTCGAGCCCCGCCAGAGTTGTTACACTGGTTGCAATCCCAGCAAGCAAATGGCCACCCAATGCATACCACCGTAGAACTGCACGTTCCAGAAGAAATACTCGCCAGCACGCAATTGACCGTGGAGCGTCTGGCTGAACGCGCAAAACTCGAGGCGGCGCTTGCGCTTTACCGGGAAGGACGGCTTTCGTCCGGCTTGGCGGCAAAGTGGATCGGCGAATCACGGGTGACTTTTTTGCATCGCGCCTGTGCCGCTGGAATCACGCTTCTTGATGACTCCATGGACGATTACGAGCGCGAACGCGGTTTGTTGTGATTTTCAGTAACACCACGCCATTCATATCGCTTTGCGCGATTGGACGGCTCGAACTGCTGCCAGCCCTATTTGAGCGGATTCACGTCGTACAGGCGGTGGTAAGTGAATGCGCGGCGCCGGGCCTATCCACGTTCCCTCGCTTGAGGGTCTTGACTGGATATCAATAGTTCCTTCCCCGGCTGGCATCGATCCTGAGCCTTTGTTGATGCAATTGGATGAAGGTGAAAAGTGGACGTTGCATGCCGCGAGATCCGCTGGAGCGGAGCGTTTGTTGATCGATGAACGCATCGGACGCGTGGTGGCTGAGCAGATGGGACTCAAGGTAACTGGCACATTGGGCGTACTGCTTCTTGCCAAACAGCGCGGGCTTATTCCTTCATTTTCGGACTCTGCTCGTGGCATGCGCGAACCCGGAATCTATTTTCATGGCGGATTGGTCGAACGCCTGAAAAGGTCAGTCGGCGAATAGAAAAAGCGTTCCAGGAGTCATCCGGTGCGCTGATCGTCGAGGGGCCCTGGCTGTTGGAGGCCAGCGGTATATCGGCGAACAGGGCCTATATCGAGATCGTCGAATTGCTCCAACCGACCAGCGTGCCGCGTGTCGTTGCACACGATGCGGATGATGATCACATCCTCGCCGCCGCGCTCGCCGCCAACGCCGATCTCATCGCCTCGGGTGATCGCAAGCATCTGCTTGCCTTGCGCGCCTATCAAGGCGTCCCCATCATCGATGCCGCAGAGGCAATCCGGCGCATCTCCGATCAGTAATCCAGACGGGTGGTGCGCCCCACGCTGTCGTATTCAATATTCTCCAGCGCCCCGCGCGTGTCGGTCATCGCCTCCGGACAGATCTGCACATCCGGCGTAAAACTCACGCGATTGCCCTGCAAGTCCATCATGGCGGTGCGATTGCCCGGCGCGTTGAACTACAGACGCACGCCATCGATTTCTTTAACTTTCCATAACGCAAAGGCAGGCGGGGGGACATTAGCAGCGAGTGGGGTTATCTGTTTAGGTAAAATATTACTATTTCAGAGGCTGCCGATGTCGCTTCTCGCCCTGCTGTTATACCTTGCCCATCTCTTTCAGCGGCGCCGGAAACACCACGGCTATGGCAGGCGCCTCCAGACCCGGCGCGTCTGGAGGCGCACCCGCCAAAAACCGGCCTGGGTCAAGGCGGAAGTCATCCGCTTAAAAGCCCTGATGCAATACCAAGGCGGCTGCCGCACCATCGCGGACAGCTTCAACCGGCGCTTTGGGCACAAGCGGAACATGAGCATTGGCAAGCCCTTTGTGTCCGCCCTTTGTGTCCGCCCTTTGTGTCCGCCCTTCATGTCCGCCCTTCGTGTCCGACATCCTCCGGCGCCACCGCTACGAGATCGACATCTCCAGAGGACACCTCGCTTGACGGTCTTGACTGGATATCAATAGTTCCTTCCCCGGCTGGCATCGATCCCGAGCCTGTGTTGATGCAATTGGATCAACGCACTCCTTGCCCGGCACGTACCAGCGCGGCCAGCCATTCCGGCCGAGGAAGCCCCGCCATCTCCAGGCGCACCCCTGAGCCCAGCACCAAGCTGCAGCCGCACGAGCACGGTGCAATAACCGCCTCGGCAACGCGCAACGCCACGAATCGACCCGCTTGGCCGGCGAGCCTTCACAGCTTGCATACTGTCAGTAATATTAATATATTTCTGACACTTTGGAGCCCCACCACCATGCAAACTCTCGCCAAACAAGTGCTGGAACACGCCGCCGGGTTGCCGGAGGGCACTCCTTTGGCCGCCAAAGAACTGTTGCACTTGGGTAGCCGAGCCGCCGTGGATCAAGTGCTGTCCCGCCTTGTGCGGCGAGGCACTCTGCTTCGGGCTGGCCGTGGCATCTATGTGAGGCCCGTCGAGAGCCTCTTTGGCACCCGCTCACCTTCGACCGTCAAAATGGTTAAAGGGCTGGCAAATCAGCGCGGCGAAACAATCGTGGCTCACGGCGCTGCAGCCGCGAACACGCTGGGCCTCACCACACAGGTACCCATGCGGGCGATCTACCTGACTTCCGGACGAAGCCGTCAGTTGAAACTGGGCGCACAGACAGTCGAGTTCCGGCACGCACCGATCTGGCAATTGATCTTGCCTGGCCGTGTCGCCGGTGATGTGGTGCGGGCATTGGCTTGGTTGGGGCCGGAAAAAGCCGGCGAAGCGATCGCTAAGCTACGCACCAAGCTCCCGCCGTCAGCGTTGGAAGAAGTCGCGGCGGCGCGCGCACGGTTGCCAACCTGGATGGCCCAGGAGGTCAGTGCCCTGGTGGCCCATGGCTGAGTTCTGCAAACTCTCCGCCGCAGAACGTCTCGATGCGCTCAACGCCGTTGCCGATAAGTCCGGCTTGCCACCTCACCTGCTGGAAAAAGACATATGGGTCGTCTGGTCCCTGCACCAGCTCTTCACCGGCTCGAAATCGAACACCTAGCGCCGCGGACCGATGAGATATAAATCCCCGGCAAATTCAGCAATTCATCCGATGATTTGTACGATCAGCCTGCAATCCGTCAGCGGCCGATATTCGTCGAATCAGGCAAATTTGCTGCGCAGTAAATGTCGCCCGAAA
>JBCKLP010000210.1:0-4347 GCA_038903735.1 Burkholderiales bacterium
GGGCAAGCGCCGATGAGCCTGAGTCACCGGTAGGATGCGCCAAACCGCAGCGATTATCGATAGATTCGAGCCGAAGGCACAGGTGGTGACGAGGGTCTGCCTGCCGGGGTGTTGCGGCATCCCAAAGACACGCTAAATTGGCACGATAGATTTGTTCTCAGGTAACCCAAGTACCGGAAGCTGAGTTTTTTGTCATGCGCAAGTAGTCGAAGACGCGCCGGTTGCAGAAGCAAAGTTTGCGCATCATCTCGGCGATGGATTGAGTGGCGGTCTGAAAGGACTTGAGGATGCCGACCGCGAAGCGGCGCAGGCGAGTGACGTTTTCCGGGCCGTGGCCGGTACGGATGCGGCTGCGATCCTCGTCGTAGTTCCAGTCGATGATGTAATGGGTGCTCTCGATGGTCCAGTGACCGCGATTGATAGCCAGAACCTGTTGCGCACAAGCCTGTTGCGGCGTTTGGCTCGTGATCCCCAGAGCGGCCTCACACGAGCGCTTGCCGGATTTTTTCTCAATCGATTCGCGCTCGATCACAAACACCTGACCGACGCCCCGAAGGAAGTCCCCTGGGGGGCAATGGCATTCGCTTAAGGACTCAACGCCATTCGTTTAAGGATTTTACGGTGTGGCGGCGTAGCACTCAGGCAGGCCGCAGAGAAGCAGTAGCTTTTTGAGCTCGCCTCTTTTCCTTGCTCGGGTGCCACTTGGTTTCGGGCCGCATGGATCTTCTGGGGTAGGAGCGATTGGGTCGGATTCGCTGGTGTTGAGCAATGATGGCACTGAAGACCCGCTGGAGGACGCCTTTCACCCGCTGATGAAGCAAGAGAAGCTCTTCGAGGCTGCGTGCAAGAACGTGGATGCAGTTCTTGAAGTTGGTTTTGAGTCCTGCCATGGCGCCAGTCAATGGCGCGCCGGTGGAAGAACCGTGGGGTTCGGAGGAAGCGGTAGTCTGGCAGGAATTGATCTCGGTGTCCGCCCGATTGGCAAACAGCCGGTTCATGGTGATGAGCACGAAATGCACGAACAGTTCCTGTTTGACGCCGCGCTCGGTCTTGGCGTGGAAGTCCTCGACGACAAAGATCTGCTGCTGACCTTGCTGCTTTCCGAGCCACTACAGGCTGTTACGGGCTTCACTGCCGTTGCAGCGGGGTGGGATCATAACGTTGCCCTCAAGACTGACGGCAGCCTTTGGGCGTAAGGAGGCAATGAGTGCAGCTGCTGGCGCGCCCTCGCCAAGATAGAAATCGATTGCTTCGCGCACATCCTCGTCAGCGCGCTCGCGCAGAACGGCGCGTTTGTCGCTCACCGCTTGCCGCGGCGCCGGATGCGATTACGTAGACCGTCAAAATAGCTGCCCGTCACTTTGACCGCAGGCTTGGATGCGGCGCCGTCGAGCAGCAGGCCACGCAAACACGTGCGTTCCTGATCCTTGCGATCAGTTCGCGCACATATTCACTGCTCGACCCGAAACCGCGCTCGTTGACCTGTTCGTCCACAAAGCTCATCAGCGCATCGGGCAGGGATACATTCATCGTGCTCATGAATAGTTGGTAAGGAGTTTGGCAAACTTTGGCAAATGACGGGTCTGGAACGGCTCTGGAACCTGCTATGGAACCACGGCAATCAGTCTGTCCGGATCGACAATGGCTCAATGGATCGACTTATCCGATTCAATTCCAATCTGCCGAATATCGCAATATCCCAAAATAAGGGTTATCGCAGCGCGGCACTTGATCCGGTTGACGTGATCGATCCGCCCGGGTGCCTTTGCTGGATTGGCAGCGCGCCCGATCGAGGCTCAGGCCTCGAAGAAGTCCTTGACCTTGTCAAACCAGGATTTTGATTTCGGATTGTGGCGTTCGCGGTCGTTTGCGCTGATAACTTCGAATTCGCGCATCAGTTCCTTCTGACGTTCGGTGAGATTGACCGGTGTTTCCACCACCACATGACAATGCAGGTCGCCCACCGCGTGGCTGCGCACGCCCTTCACGCCCTTGCCGCGCAAGCGGAATGTCTTGCCTGACTGGGTCTCGGCCGGAATCTTCAGCGTGGCAGTGCCCTCGAGCGTGGGGATGGCGATATCGCCTCCCAATGCGGCGATGGTGAAGGACACCGGCATTTCGCAATGCAGGTGATCACCGTCCCGCTGGAACACGTTGTGCGCCTTGACCTGTATCTGCACATAGAGGTCGCCCGTGGGTCCGCCGTTGACACCCGGCTCGCCTTCGCCGGCCAGGCGGATGCGATCACCTTCGTCCACGCCGGCGGGGATTTTCACCGACAGGGTCTTCTGGTGCTTGACGCGCCCGGCACCGTGGCAGGTGCCGCAGGGGTCGGCGATCACCTTGCCGGCGCCATGGCATTTGGGGCAGGTCTGCTGGATGGAGAAAAACCCCTGCTGTATGCGCACCTGCCCGTGGCCCTGGCAGGTGGAGCAGGTGGCTGGCTTGGTGCCGGGTTTAGCACCTGTGCCTGAACAAGTTGTGCAGGCCTGGTGGGTGGGAATGCGGATCTTGGTTTCCGTGCCACGCGCCGCCTGTTCCAGCGTGATTTCAAGGTTGTAGCGCAGATCGGCGCCGCGATACACCGAAGAGCGGTTGCTGCGGCCCTGGCCGAAGATGTCGCCGAAGATGTCCCCAAAGGCATCACCGAAGCCCGCGGCGCCGCCGGCGCCTGCAGAAGGATTAACGCCGGCGTGACCATGGCGGTCATACATCGCGCGCTTGTCCTCGTCGGAGAGGATCTCGTAGGCTTCCTTGGCCTCCTTGAATTTCTCCTCCGCGCCCTTGTCGCCGGCATTGCGGTCGGGGTGATGCTTCATGGCAAGGCGCCGGTAGGCTTTCTTGATGGCCTCCTCATCCGCGTCGCGATTGACTCCCAGCACTTCGTAAAAATCGCGCTTTTTAGTTGCCATGAATCCTCAAATCTTCATTGCTGCACAAATTGATACGGCCGGAATCAGCGGCGGGCAAAAGCCCGTCCGCTGCATCCCGGCCAGTTAAACCAGTCCGCGCAAAGCGCGGGTCTGGATTTAACCCTTCTGGATTTAACCCTTCTTGTCTTTGACTTCGGTAAATTCCGCGTCGACCACGTCACCTTCGTCTTTTGCCTGCTTTCCGCCCGGCGCGCCTGCGCCGCCCGCTGCGCCTCCGGCACCCGCGGCACCGGCGGCAGCCTGTGCTTCGGCATACATCGCCTCGCCCAGTTTCTGCGCGGCCTGGCCCAGTTCCTGCGCCTTGGCGTCCATTTTCTCCTTGTCATCGCCTTTCAGCACTTCCTCGGCTTCCTTCAAGGCCGATTCTATCTTTGCCTTTTCATCTGCGCCGACCTTTTCGCCATGCTCGGTGAGGGATTTCTTCACCGAATGCACCAGCGTGTCCAGCTGATTGCGCGAGGTGACCAGTTCCATGAGCTTCCTGTCCTCGGCCGCGTTTATTTCGGCGTCCTTCACCATTTTCTGGATCTCCTCTTCGGAGAGTCCGGAATTCGCTTTAATGGTGATCTTGTTCTCCTTGCCGGTTGCCTTGTCCTTGGCCGAGACATGCAGGATGCCGTTGGCGTCGATGTCGAAGGCCACCTCGATCTGCGGCATGCCGCGTGCCGACGGCGGAATGCCCTCGAGATTGAACTGGCCCAGGCTCTTGTTGCCCGAGGCGCGCTCGCGCTCGCCCTGCAGCACCTGGATGGTGACCGCCGACTGGTTGTCGTCAGCCGTCGAGAACACCTGCTGGGCCCTGGTCGGGATGGTGGTGTTTTTCTGGATGAGCTTGGTCATTACGCCGCCCAGGGTTTCGATTCCCAGCGACAGCGGCGTGACATCGAGCAGCAGCACGTCCTTCACATCGCCCTTCAGCACACCGCCCTGGATGGCGGCGCCCACGGCCACCGCTTCGTCGGGATTGACATCCTTGCGCGGCTCCTTGCCGAAGAACTCGCGCACCTTATCCTGCACCTTGGGCATGCGGCTCATGCCGCCCACCAGGATCACGTCGCTGATGTCGGTGAGCTTCACGCCGGCATCGGCAATGGCGATGCGGCAGGGCTCGATGGTGCGCTCGATCAGTTCCTCGACCAGACTTTCGAACTTGGCGCGCGTCACCTTGATCGCCAGGTGCTTGGGGCCGCTCGCATCGGCGGTCACATAGGGCAGGTTGACGTCGGTCTGCTGCGTTGAGGAGAGTTCGATCTTCGCTTTTTCCGCGGCTTCCTTGAGACGTTGCAGCGCGAGCACGTCCTTCCGCAAGTCGATGCCCTGCTCGCGCTTGAATTCTTCGCACAGGTAATCAATCAGGCGCTGGTCGAAATCCTCGCCGCCGAGAAAGGTGTCGCCGTTGGTGGAGAGCACCTCG
>JBCKLP010000211.1:0-4329 GCA_038903735.1 Burkholderiales bacterium
GTAAGTGCCATTCACACTAAGACGAATGGCACTTACTTAAGAAAATGTGGCCTGAATTCAATGAGTTGGGAGAGCGCCGTGCATGCCTTCACCCGAGGGGATTTTCGCCAGCCTGCCAATCGTCGGATAGCTGTGCCTAGCGCGATAACAATTCGAGGCGAAAAGAGCGTTTGCATAGCATTGATTGTGAAGAGTTTTCTCTTAAGTAAGTGCCATTCACACTAAGACGGCTTAATAAAAGGACGAACATGGATCTGAATCTGAAGGGCCGCTCGGTGCTGGTTACTGGATCGTCCCGCGGCATCGGGCTTGCAATCGCGGAGGCCTTCGCTGCCGAAGGCTGCCACTTGCGGTTGGCGGCGCGGGATGCCGACCGATTGAAGCACGTGGCCGGCGAAATCGGACGCGTGCACGGTGTCAATGTCGAAACCTACCCTCTCGATCTGTCGAAACACGAGTGCGTGGTGAAACTCGGCAACAGTTGCCTGGACGTGGACATTTTGGTCAACAACGCCGGCGGCATTCCAAGGGGGACGCTGCAGGACGTAGACAGCGCGACCTGGCGTCGCGCCTGGGACCTGAAAGTATTCGGCTTTATCGACATCACCCGCATCATCCTGCCGCAAATGTGTACGCGCGGATCCGGGGCAATCGTCAACGTCATTGGCTCGGCTGCCGAGCGCGCCGATCCGAACTACGTCGCGGGCTGTGTCGGCAACGCGGCGCTCAACATGTTCGTGCAGTGCATCGGCGGCGAGAGCGTGCGCTACGGGGTACGGGTCGCCGCGGTCAATCCGGGACCGATCATGACCGACCGATTCATGCAGGGCATGCTTTGGCGTGCGGAAAAGCGCTTCGGCGATTCAAGCCGCTGGCCGGAAATTCTGACTACCGACCTGCCGATCAAGCGCGCTGGCACCGTGCAGGAAGTCGCGGATACCGTGGTGTTTCTCGCCTCTGACCGCGCCTCGTACATCAGCGGCGCGGCTATCCGGATCGATGCGGGGTTTTCCGGCAGCCTCAAGGTGGCTCAAGAGACCAAGTGAGACGGCCGGCCGTATTGTCGAGCGGGATGGGGAACCCAGCGTTCGAATGGGTTTTCAAGCGCGTGCGGGGGTTGTCGCCAAGCTTTCGTTGTGTGCAAACTTAAAGGAGAAATCATGAAACCAGACCGAATCCTATCCCTCTTTGCTGCACTGGTTGCCGCTGTGTGTTTTTCGGCAATTGCGCAAGCGCAGACACCTGAAAGGATGCTGGCCGGATTTGCCCCCGGCGGCGGCGTCGACATCCTTGCGCGCATTTTCGCGGAAAGATGGAGCGAGGCGATCGGCCGGCCGGTCATCGTGGAAAACAAGACCGGCGCCGGCGGCTTGTTAGCCATGGAGGCGCTGAAATCGGCGCCACCCGACGGCTCGATGTTGATCCTCGCGACCAATTCCAACCTGGCGGTCTATCCGCACACCGTCGCCAAGCCGATGTACAACGCGCTCACCGACTTCGTGGCCATCGCACACACCGGCCACTACAGCATCGCTCTGGCCATCAGCACCAAGTTGCCCGTGAAGACCCTGGCCGAGTTCGTCACGTGGGCCAAGGCGAATCCGAAGCAGGCGAGCTTCGGCTCATCGGGTGCGGGCTCGTTGCTGCAGTTCTTCGGGCAGATGATTGCGCAGGAGACCGGCGCGCCGCTCACGCACATACCGTACCGCGGTGTCGCACCGGCGATTACCGATCTTGCCGCTGGCCAGATTCCCGCCGCCGTGCTGCCGCTCGGAACCATTCTGAGCCAGGTCAGGGCCGGCAAGGCTCGGGTGCTGGCGCACTCGGGCTCGAGTCGGAGCGCGGAGGCGCCCGACGTGCCGACCTTCAAGGAACTGGGCTACGCAGCCCTTGAGCAGTCGAGCTGGTTTGGCATCTTCGGCCCGGCAGGCATGAGTCCGGATAGGGTGGCGAAGCTGAATCAGATTTTCGTTCAGGCGATGCAGACTTCGAGCGTCAAGGAACGCATGGCGAGGCTTGACCTCGAGATCGAGGAAATGACGCCGGCGCAGTTTGCCGCGAAAATCAAGGCTGACTACGGGCAGTGGGGCAAGATGGTGAAAGCCTCCGGCTGGGATCCAAGCAGCCACTGACGCTCCTGTGTGCTGGCGATGCGCGGGGTTCATCGCGCATCGCCGCATCGTGCTCCTGCGTAACGCTCGCATTCGCTTCGCGGCGCGCGCAATGGTGAATACGGCCCCAGACCGCTCGTAATCAGTCGGTTGCGCGCCCGCCGCCAGAAACGTCAGACTACGCTTGTCGAGCGGAATTTCGCGATTTCATCCGCCGAGTAACCGATTTCGGCGAGAATTTCGTCGGTGTGCTCCCCCACTTCCGGCGCCCCGTTCGTTATTTCGGCCGGCGTGCGGCTCAGCTTGACCGGTTGGCTTACCAGGGAAATCGGGCCGATGGCTTTCGACACCACGGTCTGCGCCACGCCCAGATGCCGGACCTGCGGATCGGCGAAGGTCTGATCCATGGAGTAGACCGGGCCGCACGGAATGCCGTCGGCGTTCAGACGCTCGATCAGCGTGGCGCAGTCCATGTCCCGCGTGATCTCGCCGATCAGTGCATCGAGTTCCTTGCGGCGCGCGCGCCGCAATTGTGCTGTCGCGTAGTCGGGATGATCGGCGAGGTCATTACGGTCGATCGCCTTGCAGAATCGGCGCCACATCGGCGGCGTCGGGGCAATATTGACGTAGCCGTCGCGCGCCTTATAGGTGCCTGTTGGTACCCCTGTCGGGTGACCGTTTCCCGCCTGTTTCGGGACTTCGCCGCTCATGATGTAGCGTGCGGCCTGGAAGTCCAGCATGAATATTTGTGAGTGCAACAGCGACGACTGTACCCACTGCCCCTTGCCCGAACTCTCTCGCTCATACAGCGAGACCAAGATGCCAAGGGCCGCGAACAGGCCGGCGGATAGATCGGCAAGGGCAGTACCCACGCGCATTGGGCCCCGCCCGGGCTCACCGGTCACCGACATCAGCCCTGACATCCCCTGCGCGATTTGATCCACGCCGGGACGGTTCTTGTACGGCCCGTCCTCGCCAAAACCGGAGATGCTTGCGTAGATGAGGCGCGAATTGATACTGGAAAGCGTCTCATAGTCAATGCCGAGACGGTGCTTCACGTCGGGGCGGAAATTTTCGACCAGGATGTCCGCGCGCTCGACCATCCGTTTGAGGATCGCGACGCCGTCGGGGCTCTTAAGGTCGAGCGTGATGGCGCGTTTGTTGCGGTGCAGATTCTGGAAGTCGGCTTCGTGGCGCGCGGAGAAGTCTGCTTGCGCGCCGTCCTTCGCATCGGTGACCCGCGCTTCGACCTTGATCACGTTGGCGCCCCAGTCGCCGAGCTGACGTACGCAAGTCGGTCCGGCACGCATGCGCGTCAGATCGAGAACGGTGATTCGCCCTAGGGCGCGGGGGTTTGAATTCTGATCCATGGGTACCTTTGTGCGTTGGGCTGACTGCATGATGGGAAATCAATAGGGTGTGGCTCTTTTAGAACGTTAAAAAACGGACGCATCTGGATTATTTCACGCACCGCAATACGGGGTGCAAGCGGCCGTGAATTGGGATGACATTCTGATCTTTATAGCGGGCGACGTAGTTACGCAGGTATTCCTGCGCAATGTGGTAACTCCAGTACGAATCGAAGTCACCGCTGGAGCGTAGGGCCCGCATCCGCAGCACGGCCTCTGCCCCTTTCAAGCTCCAGCGTGCAACCCCATCCATGCGATCACATACCAGATGGCGGCAGGTGCCCTCGATCACCCCGGTGCCAATGGGCAGTCCGGCTGCCAGGTAGCGCTCGTAGTGCATGTAGCGCTGGTGATTGAGCAGGTAACGGGCCGCGGCATCCACCGGCTCCCTATCTTTGGCCGACAACCCGCGTAGCGTGGCGCTACGGCGCATGCCCGCGGCCACCTGCGCGGCATTGCCGCGCAAGATGTTGAGCAGACGCTCGCCCACCCACTGCTCGCGCTGCGTACTGTGCTCCTCATTGAATGCTACCGAGGCCGTCCACAGATATTCCGCGACGTGGATCACGTCCATGACGATGGTCATTTGCACCTTGTGCTTGCGCGCGAGCGCTTCGAGCACCTCCAGTTGCTTGGCGTTGCCATCAACCAGCCCCACCCAGGTCTTCTCCCGCGCGGGATCGCGGCGCAGAGCCTCGGCGAAGGCATCCTCCAGTACTTCCTCGGGGGTCTTCTCCAAACTGGCCCACACTCGCTTGTTCTCCACGGGCGGTCGCGCTGGGGCTGCTTCGTGCAGTGGCGCGAGGCTG
>JBCKLP010000212.1:0-4303 GCA_038903735.1 Burkholderiales bacterium
CTAGACGACGGCCAATCCGCAGGACTTAGCAAAGCCCTATCCGCCTGAACTGCAAGCACTTGCTGCGATGCCAGCCGATCTCCGCATTCCTCTGGGGCCACTGCCCTTTGCTTGATCATGGCGCCTCACCATCGGGCGTGGCCTTGGCACCTACCCATCGTGGTTCCGCCCGGGTGCCCTGATTGGCGATCCTGCCTGCCCGCCGAAGTTCCTGAAGCAGGTTGTGGACTTTCCGGCGTTTCTGCTGGTCATTCATCCGCTCTGGCAGCTTCGGCACCAGCAACTCATCCACCTCGCTGCGCCCCACCGGGGCATGCTCGTCGATGAGCGACTGAATCAGATCCAGGTAGTACTGCTTGTTGAAACCCCGCTCCCGGATATGCCGGGCCGCCTCGCCGGTCGCCTTCGCCATGGTGCCCGACACGATGACATTCGGATAGCGCCCCTCGACCAGGCCAGCGGCCTTCAGGCGCCGGTGATTCTCACGATCAATTCGATAGCCCTTCTGAACCCGGTCCAGAAGCATCACCTGCGCAAGTGTCAGGTCCATCTGCTCCATCAGGAGCCTGGTATAGCGCTCATCGAGGATTCGGCCCGAAATGCTCACGCTGACTTGCCCGGGCGTGTCGAGATCGTAGTCCGGCAATGGAAACGAGCGCCGTCGTTGCGTTTCGAACATGCGCTTGATACCGCCGCCCTGGGTGTCGATCAGATTAAGCTCGACCATGGCATCGGCGAGAAACGGATTGCGGTAGAGGGCCTGAGGGGCATCCTGCTCGATCACCGTCTTGATACTGCCCGGCAGGAAACCGCCCACATTGGTCACCAGAACGCGATCCGGGAACTCGACCACGGTGATCCGCCCGTGCAGTCGATAGTCCTGGTGAGCCAGGCTGTTGTGAAGGGCTTCGCGAATCACCCAGGGGTCGTATTGCGTGATCTCCTGGGGGAAGAGCGTGCCGCTCGGCAGGGCGCGCACGGTGAGATTGCGCAGGCGCTTCAGCAGCCGAGCGCCGGCCAGCAGGAATGGCGGGCCGAGATGCTCATAGTCCAGTTCGCGGTTGTCGGCGTCCTTCAAGATCCATGACACCTTGGCCACTGCCGGCGCCAGCAGGGTCGTGGCTTCGCTGCGCCCGAGCAGCAGCAGCGCCGTGTTCGTCAAGGCACCTTGCTTCAGGAGCCTGGCCTTGTTCAGAAAAGTGAGGTCGTCCCACACCGCCACCTCGCCGGCCTGGCTCGGGTGCTTGACCAGGAACTGCTCGCGCGCCGTGACGACCGCCTCGGGGTCGAGGTCCCTCAGGCTCGCTCGTTCGCAGGTCTCCGCCGACCAGTCGGTACCGCGCGTCCACAGCGCACGCGCCTTCTCCGGCTGCTTGCTGAGTTCGGTCTTGCTGGCGCCGACGCGCACCCAGGCCGTGCCGTAGAAGCTGACGGCTTGGTCCCGCGCGGGGCCGACCTCGAACACCACAACGCGACCGTCCGGATGGTCGAGGAGGTGCACGTCGACACCCGGGTTCGGGCGCACACCCGCGCCGAGCCACGGAAGCAGGTCCTGATTCCCCTTGCCCTTGGTGGCGTAAGGATCGAAGCGCGTGCCGACCACGGCATGGGTGTCGTCGTCGATGCCGAACACCAGGTAGCCGCGAGGCTGGCTTGCCAGAAACGCCGCATTGGCGAGCGCGGACAGATACTCGCCAATCTGCTCCGCCTCACCGTGGTTGCGCTTGAACTCGAACCACTCGGTCTCCATGGGTAGAGCGCGGAGGCGATCGTCGAGGGCGATGAGATCCTGAACGCTCATTCGACGACGGCCTCCTCGTCGCTGGTGTCGGGGTCCGTGCTCAGGTCGGCGTCGTCTTCGGTGGCGTCCGGTGGTGCTTCATCGGGCAGTCGCAAAGCCGCCTCGCGCACATCGAGCTTTCCGGTGACGACATCGGCGACGAGACGAGTGCGGTATTCGCGGAGGAGTTCGATCTCGCGAAGGGGCAGACCGTTGAGGAACAGGCCGAGATCGAGCGCGCGGCGGGTCTCGTCGGGGCTGTAGGCGAGCTGGCGGGTGATGGAGAAGCGGTTCTGCGCGTGCAGTGCCGTGGCCTTGGCGTTGCCCGGCGAGGGCGTGCCGTAGAACAGGTCGAAGTGCAGCGGGCCGTAATCGAGCCCCTTGCGGATCACGTCGATCACGCCGCGTTTGGCCGTTTCGCCCGAGAGCCGCACCAGGAACTTGAGGCGGTTGATGTCCTTGGCGTCGTTCGCATCGGCCACCACCAGCTTCTTGAAGGCGTCGGGCTGCGTGGCGCGCAGGAAGGCGAAGATCTGCGGCACATCGAGCACGTGGGCGCGGTCGTAGTCCTTGGGGCTGCCGGCGGTGTAGCCCGTGCCGCCGTAGGGCGGTGGCCGTTCGGCCACCATGTTCGGTTGGGCGGCGAGGCCGTCGGTGCCGGTCAGGTGCCGCATGATCAGCGTTTCGAGTCCCTTTTCGGTGACATCGGTAGTCATCGATCCCCCTTGGGCCTGCCCGGATTCCCCGTCGTCAAGCAACCATCAAGCAATTTGTGGACGCTGGCGGCCTTATAAATCAACCACTTAGGCAGCCGGCCGCAGCCAAAGCACCCGTCTGGCCGGTTCGCCATCAAGCAATCTCCCCCAGACTGGCGCGTGGCGCAGCCCAATACGGTAGGTACGTGCGAGCCCGGGTGCCGACCGTAGTGTCCTCGATCGCGATCAGGCCCGCCGCCACCGCCTCGCTCAGGAGCCGCGAAGCAGTCGACGCATTCTTCTCCGAGATCCCGAAGCGCTCGCGGAGCGAACTGTTAGTCATCGGCTGACGGGTCACGCAGCGCAGGCAGGCGTGCAAGTAGCAGGCTCGAACCCGATCCGCCTTGCTCATGTCGGCCAGCGGCTTATGGGCAAAGAGAACGGATCGGGTAAAGCCCTCGGGCGCTTCGAACAAAGGTGCCGGCAACTGGTAGAGCTCCACTTCGAAGACCACTTTGTCGATCCCGCTGCCGCGTTCCTCGCAGATGCGGAAACGGCGCATCAGGGAAGCCAGCGTTTCGTTGCGCGACTTCGGCGGCGTGTCGACGAAGCGCCGCGTATCCACCAGCGGCTCGCCGGGGTTGGTGATCTCGATGCGGTCGTCGAAGATCTCCACCATCGGGCCCGCCCCGGTCACAAAGAAGTCTTGATGGATGAGCGCATTCGCAACCAACTCGCGGATGGCCAACTCAGGGAACATCGGCACGGTGCGGCGCAGCGCCTGCCCGATCACCTCATTGGACGGCAGCAAGCCGTTGACGTAGCCGATCAGCCCTTCGAAGCCGCTGGCGTAACCGTTGGTTCCCACCTGCTCCTTCAAGGTCTCGACGCGGCTCGTACCCCGGTACTGAATCACACGGGCGGTCTTGCGGCGTAGCCCGGCAAAATCATCCAGCCGCTTCGCAAACAGAATGGCGCCCAGATTGGTGATGTTCCAGCCACCCGCCTCACAGCGCTCGATCAGGCCATCGTCCGCAAGTGCGGCGAGAATTGCATCGCGATCCGCAGGCAAAGACCGTTCGAGCAAGTCGAAGTACGCCGGGTAGTCCAGCAACCGAAGGACCTCATCCGCCTCCACGCGTTCAACGGCGATCACACGTTCGAACGGCGTCTGGTCGAACACCCGCCACAACGCACGCTCGCGGTCCGGCGCATCCTTCAGCGGCTTCTTGACCGCGCCGATGCGGATGAACGCCTCGTTCTGAAATCGCACGGGATGGCGAAAGGCCTGGCCGATCTCCAGCAGCACGACCGGCTGCCCCTCCATCGCCAGCTCATAAAACCGGAAGTGAATCTTCGGCGCGAGCAAGCGCAGCAGCCAGGTTTCCAGCGGCTCGTTGCCCTTCTTGCTTGTCGATGGCGAAAACCGCGTGCCGACCACGTGATGCGTCCCATCCTCAACACCCCAGACCAGATACGCGAACGCTTTGCCGTTGTAGGCGGCGGCATTGGCCAGCGCCGAGAGGTACTCGCCGATCTCCTGCGGGTCCGCGTTACTGTCCTTGAACTCCAGCCACTCTGTCTCGCGCGGCAACTTGCAAAGCTCGCGAACCAGACCGGCCAGATACTCGGCGCTGCGATCTGTGGTCACGACGTGGCTTCCTCGTCGCCGGCTTCGGCGTCCGGGTTCAGGTCGGCGGCGTCCTCGACGGTGTCCATCGGCGCTTCATCGGGCAGGCGCAACGCCGCTTCGCGCACATCGAGCTTGCCGGTGACGACATCGGCGACGAGGCGGGTGCGGTATTCGCGGAGGAGTTCGATCTCGCGG
>JBCKLP010000213.1:0-4265 GCA_038903735.1 Burkholderiales bacterium
AGTCAACGGCTGCTTCTGAGAAAGCGTACCGTGCATGCCGTGATCGAGATTGCGCGAGCCCCTCCGTCAATAAATGCAATTTTGCGAAAAGCAGCTCAGGTCTGCCCGGCCTTACACCCCAAATATCTTCAATACCGTATCGGTAAATCCCTCAAGTCCACGTCCTGTGATGCCTGTGGCTCGTTTGGCGTCCGGTATTTCTTCATAGACATAGACACCGGGTGAGCCGGCGAACAGATAAAATTCACCCCTTCAGTATCCGGACCGGTAATCCAAGCTTTCGCGCAGCGGCGCCAAGCCCTGAATCGAAACTGACGAAATTTCTGCATCCGCTGCCGGAAGCTATGGCGAGATGCAAGGCATCCGCGCTTCGCAACGAACAATCCGGTTTTTTCAACCATTCACCCGCGTAAATGAAATGCTCGTGCAAAGGCGCCAATAATCGAAAATTGGCCGAAACCAGCAAGTCAAATTGCTTGATCGCGGCAAGGGCCTTGGCACGGGTCAGCAGGCGTTTGCGCGACCGCAAGCCCATATTGGCGCGAAACTCCATGACCGACCAACTGCTGATGCAAACCGGCTCGGTAACACCTTTTTACCAGGCCTCCGCGGAATTCGAGGTACTGTCTGGACATACAAGGGCGATCAAGACATTGGTGTCCGCGTAGATCACCAGCCAGCCTCCTCGTCGCGCATCTTCCGGATCATTTCGGTTGCGCTCATCCGCGAATAGGGCAGCGTCGAGCGGAATTTTCGCAATGCGACAAGATCTATCTTCGGCTTCACAGGCAATTGCTCCGCCGGAACGATTCGCGCCACCGGTTTGCCGCGCTTGGTCAGCGTTACTTCTTCGCCACGGGCAACCTGTTCCAAAATCGCGCTCAGATGCGCTTTCGCCTCGGCAACGCTGTATGCACCCATGGAGTCCTCCGCGAAGATCTGCTGGTAATGATCATGTAGATAGTCATATCCTAGCATGTGCAAGGACTTCAATCCGTCCACCGGCGCCAGGCGGTTGGAAGCTTGCTCCAGCCGACGCTCGATCAGCCCCCCCAGTCCCAAGGTCTCGTAGCGTCCCAGGTAACGCCGAAAGCTGCGCTCGCAAACCCCCAATATCAGCGCCGCCTCAGCTTGCGTGAGCCTGCCAGCCGTCCACCCTACATAGGCTTCCTCGAATCTCATCTTGCGAATCTCCTGTAGCAGTTTCGTCGGTCTCATTTCCCACCCCATTGGGGGCAGTATGAAAACCGGACAGATGTCGTGCTACAGAACCGGACAGATCACGAACTCGCAACACTTGGGATCGATGGGCTTGCAGTCTATATACGTTATTTGCGTATAATAAATCCATGAAGGCCATTTTCGTCGAATTGCCTGCTTTCGAACGCCATTGCGCGGATTATCTGGATGACGAGGCGTATGCCGCACTTCAGCGGGCCTTGATGAAGAATCCCGAGGCTGGAGAGGTGATTGAAGGTACTGGCGGCTTGCGCAAGATGCGTTTTGCCGATGCGCGCCGCGGCAAGGGTAAACGAGGCGGCCTTCGGGTGATTTACTACTGGTGGAACACCGGAATGCAGTTCTGGCTGTACACGCTGTATGACAAAGACGAAATGGCGGATTTGACCCCCAAGGAACGCAGGGCCTTGAAGGCGACGCTCAAGGCAGAATTGGATTACAGGAGATTGACATGAAAGCACCGACGAAAACGAAATCCCCGCCCAAACGCGATCTGTTCGCGGAGTTGAGCGAAGGCATGACGGCATTGGCTGAGGCTCGACAGGGTAAGCGCACATTGCGTACACACGCTGTCGAATTCAAGCCGGCGCCGGGGATCACCGCGCGGGAATTGGTCCGAGTTCGGCAGCAGCTCAGGCTGTCGAGGGCGCTATTCGCGTCCTACCTGCGCACCAACGTTCGTACATTGGAAAATTGGGAACAGGGGCGCGCAAAGCCGAATGCACAGGCAGCCTTGCTGATCAATCTGGTAAAGAGATATCCGGACACTGTCCAACGGATCGCCACCCTCTGAGAGACGCGGCGTCCCAAGGCTCATGCCGACGCGGGGAGCTCCGAAAAAGCAATGAAGTACTTTCCGGACACGTCGATGCAATTCCTCATAAAAACTCATTGGCCCATGCAGGGTAGCGTCTGAACCGCGACTTTTCCGGCTATTCCCAAATCCACGTTTTCAGGTCCCGGATGCGCTCAGACTTCGGCTATTTATCGAGCTCCATGATGATGGCGCCCGACAATTCCTCAATACGGTCGACGTCGATAAGAACGGCGACACCCTTCCTGTCTGGATCCTTTTTCTTCTCGATCGGGATGGTGAGCTCCCAGGCACGCTCACGCTCCGGACCGCTATCGACGATGCGCGCCGAGCCGTGAAAGCGCATGGCCGCCGATCGATAGGGAATTTCCGCTGCCCGGGCGGCATTGCGGTAATACACCACGACGCGCGGATTCTGGCCGATGGCGGCCGCTGCCGAGCGGAAGCTTCGCTCCCAGAAACTGAGCGTGCGCTCATCGAAGACTGCGACGCTGCCCTTCGGGCTGATTTGCGGATGTCCGGTTTTGGTGGCAGTGCCGACCAGACAAGGCACTCCATCAGCCGCCGCGCTGACCAGTAGATCGCGCATCAGCGGTGTCATTTTGATCATGGTTTCCCCAATTCTGTGGTCGTTTTATGTCGGCCGGAATGTTAAGGAAACGCTGATCAAGTGTCCTGCAAACTTTTCCCAATCAGCGTTTCCCCTCTGACTTGGGGGAGTTACGAGGGGCTCAGTAACGTGAAATACGGCCCCCTTGTTCAGTTAATACTTAATGCCCTATGAACGTCGCGGCTCAGCCGAGCGCCTCGAATCGATAATAGCGGGACCAGCGCATGACGGGCTCGTCGCTCATCGAAAAAACAACGCTGTCTTCGCTCGCCTCGTGCTCGATGCGGGACCAGGCAGGCGCCGCGACGGCATCACCGAATTGCCAGTCGAACGACTTGCCATTCAAGGTGCTGCGGCCATGGCCGCGCATCACCACGTATGCGGTGTTGGCCACGTGCCGGTAGGGCCGGCTGTGCCATTTCGACGGCCAGGCATGCACTCTTAGCGCCATGGTTGGTATTGTGGGAGCGGGCAACTCAAGCGTTTTTCCGAAGTAGCCGTCCTGGTCCGCAGGTGCCTGCTCCAGCGCGTTCAATGTGTCTGCCCAGGGGAAGCGCATCGGCGAATGCTCGCTCACCCGGGTGATTTTCTCGAACTTGTCGGGATGGTCCTCGAAGCACATGGTTTCGAGCAACTGGGTGAGCGGGACATCCAGCCCGTCGAACCAGTAGGCCTGTTCTTCGCCGTCGTGGCCATGTCCATGCCATGACCCGCCGGGTGTGAGCACGATGTCGCCCGATTCCATCGGGTGCTTGTCGCCGTTGACGATGGAATACGACCCGCGCGCTTCAAGGATAACGCGCAGCGCGTGCGGCGCATGGCGGTGGGAGCGGGCCTTTTCCCCGGGGAGAATCGACTGATAGGCACACACCAGGGTGCGCAGCGTGGCGTTGTCGTTGCCCACCACCGGATTGCGCATGATGAAGTTGCGCCGCTCCGCGAGGTCGGTCCCGATCAGCCGCCCCGCTGCCTGCATTGCCGCTTTGGCTTCGGCATAGCACCAGTGCGCAGGAACGAATTGCGAATGCATCTCGGGCGATTGCGGCGATTGCGGCCGGGGTATCCATCCGGGCAAAAGGTTGCGCGCACCGATTTTCTCCACCAGGTCCTCCAGCGAATTCAATTGCTGCAGTTGCTCGATCACCGAAGCTTCCATTGTCATGGGGTTCTCCTTTTGGCTGGGGCGCGGGGCATGCGAATGCCGCCCACCCGGAACTTACGCTATATTTTTCGCCGGAAAGCCGTTATTGTGCACCGGTAGGAATAATCGCGACTGGTGCCGTCAGTTTGTCATGGATCCGGAATTGCTGAATCTTGCTCCGGAAAGGTTCGCGGACTATCTGAAGGCAGATCGCGCAAAGTACCAGGAAAAACTGAAAGACATTTTTGTGCGGCTGGACTAATTGACGGGAGCTGAGCATGCAAACCAAACGATGTGCCCCATTGCTGTGCTGTGTGCTGGCGTGGCTTGCCCTTGGCGCGCAAGCGCAAAACCCGGCGGACAATTATCCGAACAAGCCCCTGCGCTTCATCGTTCCCTACACCCCGGGCAGTGCGCTCGACGTCCTGGCACGTGATCTCGGGCAGTATTTTCTGGTACAG
>JBCKLP010000214.1:0-4258 GCA_038903735.1 Burkholderiales bacterium
CATGAACTACATGTGATTCTGACGAATCACCAAGACACGACAACTGCAATCGATCAATTTGGCAATCGTCGAGAAATTCCACTGTTGAAGGGAAAGTTCAAAGAGCACCCAAATAATCCCAGGCGAGGCGATGGTGCCAACCACGAATACTGTCCTCCTGTCCACGTCGACTCTGAAATAGACAACCTTCTGACTTGGCTTTCTGAATACAGTGCAGAAGACCCCATCATAGTTGCCGCTTGGTTCCACCATCGATTCACGCAAATCCATCCATACCAAGATGGGAATGGTCGTCTTGCCAGAGCGCTAACCACCCTGATTTTGTTGGGTGCAGAACTATTGCCTTTGGTAGTAGATCGAGATATGCGTGTCGAATACATCACAGCGCTAGAGATTGCTGACGCAAAAGATCTGTCGCCTCTGGCCTCTCTTTTTGGGCGACTTGAACGTTCTGCAATATTGCAAGCTCTGAGTATCGACGCGGATAAAGAGATTTCAGAACAACAAAATCTCACATCCGCCGTTATTGCTGGACTTGCGGCTAAGTTTGGGAAGCGTCGCCTTGAACGATACGCTGAGCTCAGAGGAGTTAACGCTGTTGCAAAGGAACTTCGATCAAAGGCGCATGCCAGCCTTAAGGTTGCATTTGATCAACTACGGATCGTAGTTTCCGATGTGGCAGAGCCGGAGATTCGTATCCTAGACGGCGGTCAAGATCGAGGAAACTCGCACTGGTACAAGTACGAAGTTAATGCATCTGCTAAGGAGGCAGGAAAGTTCGCTAACTTTTCTGAAGACCACTATTTCGTGAAGGCATCAATTAGAGCTCAACGAGAGAGACTAGTATTTGTTACATCTTTCCATCATGTCGGCCGCGAGTTGTCTGGAATCATGGAAGCCACCGCTTTCGCTACCTTGGAGTCATTTGAGGACTCTGAAGATAGAAAGTCTGCCTCTGAGAACTTCTTCGTATGCTCACTCGAACCATTGGTGTTTACCTACAACTCCAATGTTCAAGATATTGAGGCCGCATTTGCACGCTGGCTAGATTCAGCACTTGCCATTGCTGTTAAAGAATATGGTGATCGCTTGTGAGCCCTGTCGCCGCGTGAAGCCCAACCCCGTGTTGGTGTGAACGGGCCACCAGCATCGCGCATGTGCATGCATCGCGTGGGCCCGCCACACAACACAACGTTAGAGCCCGAGCCACAAACAGCGCTCATTAAGAGAATTTCATATCGAATGATGAAGAAATGATTACTGACGATGAACGTAGGAAGAGACAGCGAGCTTATGAAGCTGCCAAAGCCAATTCAATAAATCGTGGCGTAGAACTAACGCCGGAAACCGAAGATTTAATGAAACGATTTATAGACGGCGAAGTAAGTGAGCAAGTGTTTTTCTTAGAAATAGGGAGGCTATTCGGTGTACCAGCCAATTTGCATTAGACCGTTCGGGAAGACTAGGGCAACAACCGTTGCTCTACTCTACTTGGCATCACCACCGTGGAGTTGGCTCTAATCGGGTAAGGGCCGGCTTTTAACCGGCCCTCCCCACACCACCCGGCATGCGGGTCCGCACCGGGCGGTTCACGCGAGTAGAGCACACGTCGATCCTCAGGCGTACCCCTGCGCCTTCATCCACTGCGCACGGATACTCACCAAGCCCTGCGCTTTCAGCCAATCATTGCTCACCCCCGTTTGCGTGCCCAGCGAGCGCGACAGGTGCCAGTAGCTCTTGCTGCTGCTCCCTGTCAGGATTGCCGTTCGCTTACTGACGCCCAGCGCCAGAAGGTGGCGCCCCTTCGTGCGTGTCTGCCGCCACTGTTTCCAGTAGCGCATTCGCGCAGGCCGGTTACTTTGAACGTTCGGCGGCGCCAAGCAAGCAGTCTCGTTGAGGAGTAGGATTCAAATTTTAAAACCCCCATCGCCATTGCTTGATTCGGCGCCATTGGATCCGGCATCCCGGGACGCTGGAGCGGTGGCAGGCTCCCGCCCCGCAAGGGATTTTCCACGCCGAACCCTGAAATTCTTTTCCCACATTCGGCCGGGTGACCTTAGAATTACTTCCTATGGAAACGCTGATCAAGCCGCTTACAAACTTTTCCCCATCAGCATTTGCCGCGCCACACCCATGAAACTCAGGATACTGGGCTGCAGCGGGGGCATTGGCGGTCTGCATCTGCGCACCACCTCGATGCTTATCGATGAGGATATCCTTATCGACGCGGGAACTGGCGTTGGGGACCTGGTACCCGCGGAGATGGCCCTCATCGATCATGTTTTTGTCACCCACGCCCATCTCGACCATATCGTTTCCATACCGTTCATCATCGAAACCGTCGGCGACGCGCGTTCGAAACCATTGATCGTCCATGCCATTGCGGAGGTCCTCGCGGTACTTCGCGAGCATGTTTTCAATTCACTCATCTGGGCCGGACCTGACGGCGCCCCGGAACGGTAAGGCACCCTGCCTGAGCTTTGAGGAGATCCAGGTCGGCGAAACCATAAAATTCGGCAGCAGGGCAATCACCGTGCTGCCGGCGATTCACGCGGTGCCGGCCGTCGGCTACCAGATCGATTCCGGGCAAGCCAGTCTTCTATTTACCGGCGACACCACCACCAACGACCCCTTTTGGGTCATCGCCAACAAGATCGAAAACCTCAAGTTCCTGATTATCGAGACGGCGTTCTGCAACAAGGACATGGAAATGGCCAAGCTCTCGAAGCACTTGTGCCCCAGCATGCTGGCCGAGGAACTGGCGAAGCTCGAGCGATTGCCGGAAATCTATGTGACCCACCTGAAACCCGGCGAAACAGAAATAACCATGCAGGAAATCGAGGAATGCGCAGAAGAGTTCAGGCCGCGCATGCTGCAGAATCGCCAGGTGTTTGACTTTTAGTGCAGCGAGGCGGGGTCCTGCGCCATCAGCGCCAAACTGCACCCGCACTCGTTGCCGCGAGTTCAACGATGGCTTGTGCACAGCACCGCAGGTGCAGGCAATGAAGCGAGATTGATTTTCCCATAAATTTTTGAAGAATCAAAAGCCAAACCCCAAGGCTGCCGGACCTCAGCAACCCATCGGCATATCAAATTTTGGCTAGCGGCCGTTTCGCGCCGAAACTATTCCACCTTCAGGTTGAGCGTCTTCACCACCTTGTCCCACATGGCGATGTCCGTCCGCAATTGCGCGGCCAGGTCCTCGGGCGTGCCGCCCACCGGTTCCAGGTTGTCCTTCTGGGCGCGCGACTGGAAGTCCGGGCGCTTGATGATGGCCTGGGCATCGGCGTTGATCTTGCGCACGATGTCGTTGGGCGTCGCCGCGGGGGCGAAGAAGGCGAACCAGGCGAGAACCCGGAAGCCGGGCAGTGTTTCCGCGATCGCGGGCACATCGGGTATAACACGCGAACGCGACGGGCTGGTGATGCCGATCGGCTTCAACTTGCCGCCCTGCACCAGCCCGGGCGCCGCCTGCGGGCCCGCGAACAGCATGGCCACCTGGCCGGAGAGCACATCAACCAGTCCCTGGCCGAAGCCCTTGTAGGGGATGTGCACCATGTCCATCCTGCCTGCGGTGGAGCGGATGATTTCCATCGCCAAGTGCTGCGAGCCACCGGAACCCGAGGAGGCGTAACTCCACTTGCCGGGCTGCGACTGCACCAGGGAGATGAGTTCTTTGAGGTTGTTCGCCGGCACCGAGGCGTGAACCAGCAGGGTAAAACCGCCCTGCGTCGCGGTGATGATGGGTGCGAAATCCTTGATCGGATCGTAGGGCAGTTTGGCGCCGAACAATGCCGGCGAAATCGCCATGGGCGCGTCTGCGGCAAACAGCAGCGTATAGCCGTCGGCCGGCGCCTTGGCGACGAAATCGGTGCCGATGTTGCCCGAGCCGCCGGTGCGGTTTTCCACCACCACCGATTGATTCCAGACTTTTGACAGCTCCGAGGCCATCACCCGGCCATAGGTGTCGGGCGTTCCGCCGGGGGTGAACTGCACAATGACACGCACCGGCTTGACGGGATAGGACTGCGCCTGTACTACGGGCGCGGCAAAAAACAGCGCGACAACCGCTGCGGCAATTGGGTTGATCTGCATTCGGGTCTCCTCGGGGGCGGGCGGAATGGGTACTCCGCAATCAGGCCCAAGTATAGTTGGCCCTCCCTGAATCGCCTAGCCGGGATACTACGTAAATCGCCTCGGCGTCGTAGAATCGGAGCCACCCAAGGGCCCGGCTTTTCTGCGCCCGAACCTGTTATTG
>JBCKLP010000215.1:0-4197 GCA_038903735.1 Burkholderiales bacterium
TTCGTACGGGAACGCCGATGCAATGACAGGACGTGCGCAAGCGGCGTAGCGGATAATGGCGCGCTCGCTACAATCGCGGCGCCGTGACCACCTTTTGCAATGGAGCAGAAATCAACCAGGTACTCGGGCTGCCGGATATCAACAAGGCGCTGGTCGAACTGGGCATGGACATCGCTCCCGGCAGCCTCGAGGCAAGCGCGGAGTAGGTACGCAGTCAACTCGCGTACTGGACACGCATCGTCAAGGTAACCGGTGTGACCGTCGACTGAGTCCATCTGCCCCGGCTAATCCGGTGAAAACCTATGATACAGACCAGTTTTGAATAAAAACTCTGTGTTTACTAACGTCCACCATGCAGTTTATTTTTAATTCATGCAGAATATTCCGTTAATCCGGGAATGCGGGCATCACCTGCATGCCAAACAGTTCCAGTGTGCGCATCGCCTCCGCATCGGTGGCGCCGCCCATGTTGATGTGCATGGAGGGCTCGACCGGGCCAAAGCGGGCCATGCTGGCGCGCACCTGCGCTTGCCGTACTTTGGCTATTGCATCCAAGGTTCTACGGTGCTTCGGAATACAGGCTCGCGCCGTCGCCCATGTAGGCCTCGTAGACATGCTCGAACAGCACATTGCATTTGGTTCTGAAAAGTTCATCGGAGTAGGCCTTCGGCAGGTCCTCAAGAGTGTCCTCGATTTCAATCCGGACCTTGGCACGGCTGCCGGAGCGCTTGCGCCAGTCGAGCACGAGCAGGGCGTTCAACCGGGCAAGCAGCACGCTCGCCACTTTTTTCACTGCCTCGCGTTCTTCGGCTGACAGGTCGGGACCCGGCCGCGTCAGGATGTCAAAGACCGTCTGCTCCTCCTCGCTCAGGTTCTCGCGCAGGTGGCGGCTCTGCTCCTCGGTGAGTTCGCTGGTGAATGCGAGCAGGTCGTGCAAGGTCTCCTCGATATTGCGGCTGCCGCTGTTGTAGGCATCGATCAGTGCCGCGAATTTTTCCAGGTAGTCGGCGCGTGTGCGGTTGAGGCGGACCATTTGTTCCAGTTGCACTTTCACCGCGGCCTTGAGCCGTTCCAGGTCGCTGCTCGTTGGCTTTTTGTTTTCGAAGCGCTTGGCTAGCGCTTTGAAGTCTATTTTTGAGAGATCGATGCCGGAATTCCCGCCCGCGGTGTCGCGGATCCTGAACGGCTCCGCGCCAATGGACTCATCGAGCAATTGCTGGATTCCACGCATGACGTGCGCGATGTCGGGCGGTTCACTGCAGTTGCGGATGAAGTCCGCCAGGGCGCGAATCGAGCCGCAGCGCCTGGCTAATTCAACTGCTACCGGATCAGGCTTGACGGCGCCATAGAGAGCATCCACCAACCGAGCTCGCGCTAGAAAGTCCCGTTTCACGGACTCCGGCGCGAGCAGGCAGTTGGCGCCGTTCTCCACCGCCTGCGCGCGCTCGAATTTCTCCGCCGAGGTGCCTTCGATGATTTCGAGGTCCACGCCATGAGTTTTGCAGTAGCCCGTCGCGTCCGCGACCGCTTGGCGCAATTCTTCGACCAGGGCTTTTTTGTCCCGTACCGGCAGGTTGCCGCCCCGGCCCTGGGCATAAATGGCCAGCGCTCGTTCCAGCGATGTGAACACGTTGGCGTAATCCACGATCGCGCCGCTGTGCTTGCCCGGATAGACGCGGTTCGCGCGTGCAATGGTCTGCATCAGGGTGTGATTGCGCATCGGTTTGTCGAGGTACACGGTCGAGCAACTAGGCGCATCGAACCCCGTCAGCCACATGGCACAGAGGAACACCAGCCGCAGCGGGTCCTCCGGGTCTTTGAACTTTTCGTCCAGCGCCTGCTCATTCATGCGCCTGCGGTGCGGCACGATGTCCAGGCCGAGCCGTTTCATTTGTTCAATTTCATTCTGACCTGGGGAAACCACCACCGCCATGTCGATCCCACCCATCTCCGGCGAGTGCTTGCGTACCTTGTCGTACATGCGTAGCGCCGTCGCCTTGTCGATCGACACCACCATCGCCTTGCCCTGGAATCCGCGGCCGGTGAAATGACGCACGATGTCCTTGGCCACAGTGTCGAGGCGCTCGTCGCGGGTGATGAGGTGGTACTGGCGCGACAGCTCGCGTTCCAGCCGCGCCTCCTGCTCGGAGTCGAGGTCCGCTGCCTCGATCAGGTTATAGATGTCCTCATTCAGGTCCGGGTTGACTAGCTGCAGCTCGGGCGTGCGGTTCTCGTAGTAGAGCGGCACCGTGGCGCCGTCCTCGATCGATTGCTGGAAATCGTAAATCGAAACGTAATCGCCAAAAACTTCTTTCGTCCTTTCCTCGCCCACTATCAGCGGTGTGCCGGTGAAGGCGAGGAACAGGGCGCGGGGCAAAGCCGCGCGCATGTTCATCGCCAGCGTGTCGTACTGGCTGCGGTGGGCCTCATCGGTGAGCACGATCACATCCGCGCGGTCGCACAGTACCTCGGGCGTCTGGAACTTGTGGATCAGTGTGAACACATAGCGGTGGTTCCCGGCAAGCAAGCGGCGCAGTTCCGCGCCGCTTTGCGCATGGCAGGCGTCGCCTTCCGCCTCACTGACCGCCCCGCAGGCCTTGAAGGTCTTGGCGATCTGCTTATCCAGATCGACGCGATCGGTCACCACCACGAAGGTCCAGTTGCCGGGGACTTTGCGCAATATCTTTTGCGCGAAAAACACCATGGAGAAACTTTTGCCCGAACCCTGCGTCTGCCAGAACACCCCGCCGCGGCCGTGCCCCGCCGTGCGGGCCGCGAGCGTCGCGGCAATGGCATTATTCACCCCGAGATACTGGTGGTTCTGCGCCATGACTTTCACCAGGCCGCTCTTGTGCTCCGAAAACAGCGTGAAGTTTTCTACAATGTCGAGCAGCCGCGCGGGCGCGCAGGTGCCGCGCAGCATCACCTCCAGCGACACCCGGCGCGGCTCGTCCTCGCGCTCGATACGTTTCCAGTCGAAGAAGCGCTCCCAATCCGCTGTGATCGTCCCAATGCGGCTATCCGTGCCGTTGGAGGCAATCAGGAATGCATTGGTCCAGAAGAGTTGCGGGATGCCGTTCTGCGGGTGCTTGTAGCTCGTGAGGTTCTCAGCGAACGCCTGCCGCGCCGCGACGCCCGGTTTCTTCAGTTCGATCACCACCCAGGGCAGACCGTTCACGAACGCGATCAGGTCCGGGCGGCAGGTATAGAGCTGCCCGGTGAGGGTCATTTGCGAAACCAGCAGAAAATCATTGGCGCCGGCGTCGTCCCAAGCCACCACCCGCACGCGCTCATCCTTGAGACCGCCGCCCTCCGGGTTCGGCACCGATACCTTCACGCCGTCCTTGAGAAAGCCGCAGATCTCCCGGTTCGCCGCTGCCAGGCTCATAGCCGAACGATCGCGTGTCAACTCGTCCATCGCGCTGGTGATTGCTTCGGTTGGCAAGTGTGGATTTAGCCGTTCCAGTGCGCTGCGCAAGCGCTCGGGCAGTACCGCCTCGCCCGAGGTCTCGCGTCCGAGCGTGCCGCCCGGTCCGAATGTTTCCTCCATCGCCGACACCGTCTGCCAGCCAAGCTCCGCGAAGAGGGCGATGGCGGGCTGCTCTACGAGCTGGTCTTCGGTGTAGGCGTGGGTGGTCATGCTCAGCTCATCCAGGCTTCTATGTGGACGTTTTTCACTTGAATAAGAAACACTGGCAAATCATATGCTTGCAACCCATCGCCTGCCAGCACTCAATTAAAGCCCTTGATGGGCTGCGAGGGGAAATTCACCTCAAGGCAAGTTTTCAGCAGATGCTGAAAATGGCCGTTTTACTGAAAACTGCGGTGGGACAGGCATTTGAGGACATAGCGTCCTTGGGTCCCCTTATTCGCTATTCGCGAATAGCGAATATAGGTGCTTGGCGAGAGAAAGGCAACGGGACCGAATGCAAGGCTTGCAGGTCTACAGTCAGGGCGATCGCCCGACCTCGGCCCTCGAATATCGTTAAACTTGCTTCATACCAACGACAGGAAGGTAAGCATGGGAGCGGCCGAACGTATTGCCGAACTCATCAAGGCGATGCAAGAACGAGAAATCGCCGAGATGGTGGATTTCGCGGAATTTCTGCTCGCGAGGCGTGGCCAGGACACCACCGATGCGTGGACCACGCTCGATAAATACGCAGGGCGGTATGACGGTGCTAAGTGGCGGCGCGA
>JBCKLP010000216.1:0-4186 GCA_038903735.1 Burkholderiales bacterium
CCAGTATCTTCCCCATCCAATCTATCCGGGACGAATCATGGCGAAAGGCAAATCCAAGCTTAAAGCGGGTGTTAACCGTGGCTCTGGCAAGGGCGCCGAGTCAGCACCCAAGGCGGCGTCCAAGGGACGGCGCGTTCCTACAAAGCCGCAGACTGGTCGTAGCAATGTGCTTGGCAAGGCGAAATCCAGCCAGCAGGCTGCCAAGGGGAAAGTGCTTGTGCAAAAGGAACTCGTGCGCAAGCTGCGTGAGAAAGCGCATGCCAAACGCGACAAGGAGCAAGCAAAAGCCGCGATAACAAAGGAGCAGGCGCGCAAGAAAGCCGAAAAACTCCGCGAACGGGCAATGGTGCTCAAAGAGCGCGAGCGCGAGCGCTCCGTACGCGACAAGGAGCGCGCCCGCATTCGGGCCGATCGCGACAAGGAAAAAGAACGAATTCGCAAGGAAAAGCAGTTGGCAAAGGAATTGGTGAAAAAGGCTAAAGAAGATGCCAAGGCAAAGGCACTGAAGGAAAAAGAGGAAAAGAAGGCGGCTGATATCCGTGCCAAGGCGGTACAGGAGATTGCCAAATTGCGCTCCGGCCGGGGCCGGACTTCCAAGCGGAACAGCGAGGCTGAGCGCGCGTTGCTGTTGCGCGCGGACATGAAGCCTGAAGATGCAGAAGCGCGCCGTACACGGCTCAAGAACCTGATCAAGCTGGGCAAGGAGCGAAGCTACCTGACCTATGCAGAGATAAACGACCATCTGCCCGACGATATGGTCGATGCCGAACAGATCGAGTCGATCATCACCACGTTCAACGACATGGGGATTCAGGTCTACGACGAGGCGCCGGACGCCGAGACGCTTCTGATCGCAGAGAACGCGCCACAAGCGGTGGCCGATGAGGACGCCGAGGAGGAGGCCGAGGCGGCGCTGACCAATGTGGATGCGGAATTCGGTCGCACCACGGACCCCGTGCGCATGTATATGCGTGAGATGGGTTCCGTTGAACTGCTGACCCGCGAAGGCGAAATCGAGATCGCCAAGCGAATCGAAGACGGCCTCAAGCACATGATTCAGGCTATTTCCGCCTGTCCGACCACCATTCAGGACATTCTCGCCCTCGCGGCCAAGGTCGAGCGCGAAGAAATGCGAATCGATGAACTGGTCGATGGGTTAATCGATCCCAACACCAAGGAAGACGCGATAAAGGAAGCAGCCGAGGAAGCGGCGATCGACGAGGATCTGGAAGAGGAGGAAGACGAGGACGATGGCGGGGCAGCCCTCGCCGCGAGCCTGCTGCAACTGAAGCTGGATTCACTGGTCCGTTTTGGCAAGATACGCCGGCTGTATGAAAAAATGAAAAAGGCGCTGCTGGAACATGGGCATCGCAGCAAGGAGTACGTCAAGGTACGCGAGCAGATCTCCGCCGAGCTGCTCAATATCCGCTTCACGGCCCGGATAATCGAGCGCCTTTGCGACACTGTGCGCGGCATGGTCGATCAAGTCAGACGTCACGAGCGAACCATTCTGGACATGTGCGTCAACAAAGGCCAGATGCCGCGTCCGCATTTCATCAAGGTGTTTCCCGGAAATGAAACTTCCGCCCGATGGATCAAAAACGAGGTGCTCACTGGTCGCCCCTATGGAGCGACCCTGGCCCGCTTTGAGCCCAATATCCTCGAGCAGCAGCACAAGCTTGTGGATATTCAGAAACGCATAGGCATTCCCCTGAAAGATCTAAAGGACATCAACAAGCAGATGTCCACGGGCGAAGCCAAGGCGCGTCGTGCCAAGCGGGAGATGACCGAGGCCAATTTGCGTCTTGTCATCTCGATTGCGAAAAAATATACCAATCGTGGCCTGCAATTCCTCGACCTGATCCAGGAAGGCAATATCGGCCTGATGAAGGCGGTGGACAAGTTTGAGTATCGGCGCGGGTACAAATTCTCGACCTACGCGACCTGGTGGATACGCCAGGCGATAACCCGCTCGATCGCGGACCAGGCGCGCACCATCCGCATTCCGGTTCACATGATCGAAACCATCAACAAGATGAACCGGATTTCCCGGCAGATACTGCAGGAAACCGGGCTGGAGCCTGACCCGCAAACGCTCGCGGAAAAAATGGAAATGCCCGAGGACAAGATTCGAAAAATCCTCAAGATTTCCAAGGAACCCATCTCTATGGAAACGCCAATCGGCGACGATGACGATTCGCATCTCGGGGATTTCATTGAGGATACCGCGACGCTGGCGCCCAACGACGCGGCCATGTATGCCAGTCTGCGGGATGTCACCAAGGACATTCTGGATTCGTTGACGCCGCGCGAAGCCAAAGTTCTGCGTATGCGATTTGGCATTGAAATGAATACCGATCACACCCTGGAAGAGGTCGGCAAGCAATTCGATGTGACGCGTGAGCGTATCCGGCAGATTGAGGCCAAGGCATTGCGAAAGCTGCGTCACCCGTCGCGCTCCGAGCGCTTGAAAAGCTTCCTGGATAACAATTGATCCCGCAATAACCCTGCGGGAGAGCTTTGATCAGCGAAATACGATGGTGGGTGCGCGATTGGCAATTTGCGTAAAGGATTTCCGCGATCATTGCAGGCGTGCCCCGAAGAATTAGAAGCGCATAGCCCTCAGCAACCCTCTGGATTTTGGCCAGCCCTGCCATGACACAGTTCGATTACGATTTCTTTATCATCGGCGCCGGTTCTGGTGGCGTGCGGGCCAGCCGAATTGCGGCCGGTTTTGGCGCCAGGGTGGCGGTTGCCGAGCATTACCGTGTTGGTGGCACCTGCGTGATACGCGGCTGCGTTCCCAAGAAGCTCCTCGTCTATGCTTCCCATTTCGAAGAAGAATTTGCGGACGCGGCAGGTTACGGATGGACGGTCTTTGGCAGCAGCTTTTCCTGGCCACAACTGATCGCCAGCAAGAACAAGGAAATTACCCGGCTCGAAGGGATCTACGGGAAGCTCCTCGAAGGATCGAAGGTCACCGTGCTGCGTGGACGCGCGACCCTCGCGGGCGCGCATACCGTCACTTTGGGCGGGCGGGATATGACTGCGGCCAATATCGTGATCGCCACAGGCGGTTGGCCGTATATGCCGAAAATTCCTGGAATCGAGCATTGCATAACCTCCAACGAAGCTTTCGAGCTCGCGGTAATGCCGCGGCGCGTCCTGATCGTTGGCGGCGGATACATTGCTGTCGAGTTTGCGGGCATTTTCAAGGGACTGGGCGCCGATGTAACGCTTTCCTACCGGGGTGAGCAGATTCTGCGCGGATTTGACGAGGACGTACGGCGCCACCTCCATCAGGAAATCGGCAAAAAAGGCATTGATGTCGCGTTGCTCAGTACGGTTCGCGAGGTCAGTAAAATGGTCGACGGCTCCCTGCATGCGACACTCGAATGCGCTGGCACAGAGCGCATTATCCAGTGTGATGCGGTGATGTACGCCACAGGGCGCAAACCGGCAACCGAAGGCCTGGGCCTGGAAGCGGCCGGCGTCAAGTTGGACAAGGAAGGCGGTGTGGTTGTTGACGAGCACTGCCGTACCTCGGTGCCGGGGATATTTGCCATAGGGGATGTCACCAACCGCATTGCGCTCACGCCAGTGGCCATACGCGAAGGTCAAGCGGTGGCGACAACACTGTTTGGAGGTGGCGAGGCCGTGCGTGTCGACCATGCCAATGTTCCGTCCGCAGTTTTCAGCCAGCCGCCGGTTGGAACCGTGGGGCAGACTGAGGCCGAAGCGCTGGAAACCTGCGGGGAAATCGAGATCTACAAGGCCGATTTTCGCCCGATGAAGGCCACCCTGTCGGGGCGGGACGAGCGCACCATGATGAAGCTGATCGTCGACGCTGCGAGCCAGAAGGTCGTTGGTGTTCACATGGTGGGCGGGGATGCGCCGGAGATCATCCAGGGCGTAGGAATCGCGGTAAAAGCAGGTCTTACCAAACAGCAGTTTGACGCAACCGTGGGCATCCATCCTACGGCAGCCGAGGAACTGGTTACCATGCGTGAAAAACGCATCGTGCGCCGGAGCGCAGCGTGACGCGCGCCGGCCTGTCATGGTGTTTTCGTGCTTGAAGGCAGGGGCCTGGAAATGCTCTCCAGGACGAGGCGGGCGCCACGGCTATAATCCGCTGATTCCCAAGTTTCGGGCCTATAGCTCAGTTGGTTAGAGCAGAGGACTCATA
>JBCKLP010000217.1:0-4049 GCA_038903735.1 Burkholderiales bacterium
CGGTCCGCCCCACAGGGACTCCCTCTGGTCGCCGGCGGGAGAGGGATGAAAAGCCCTTCTCCCACTGGGAGAAGGGTTGGGATGAGGGAAAAATCTGTCACAAATATAGGTAATTCTCAATAGTTATCATGAAAGAAACACGATCCACCTGCTGCTACTGCGGCGTCGGTTGCGGCGTCATCATCCAGAGCGAGGGCGAGCGCATTACCGGTGTGCGCGGTGATCCCGAGCACCCGGCCAATTTCGGCCGCCTGTGTACCAAGGGCGCGACCCTGCATCTGAGCACGGCGCCCGAGGCGCGCGCCCGCTTTCCCAGCCTGCGAATCTCCCGCGGCGAGGGGCGCCAGCGCATTGGTTGGGATGCCGCACTTGATCACCTTGCCGCGCGCTTTGCCGATCTCATCGCAAAGCACGGCCCGGACAGCGTCGCCTTCTATATCTCGGGGCAATTGCTGACCGAGGAATATTACGTTTTCAACAAGCTCGCCAAGGGCCTGATAGGCACCAACAACGTCGATACCAATTCGCGGCTGTGCATGTCATCGGCGGTGGCGGGTTACAAGCAGACCCTGGGCGCGGACGCGCCGCCGGCCTGTTATGAGGATCTCGATTGCGCGGATACCGTGCTGATCGCCGGCTCCAATATGGCGTTTGCGCATCCGGTGCTGTTCCGGCGCCTCGAAGATGCCAGGGCCGTGCGCCCGCAAATGAAAGTCATCGTGGTGGATCCGCGCCGCACCGATACCGCGGCCTTTGCCGATCTGCATTTGCCGATTCTGCCGGGCACCGACATAGCCCTCTTCAACGCCATGCTGCATGTAATGCTTTGGGAAGATCTGATCGACCCGGTCTACGTCCGTGAACACACGGAAGGGTTCGAGGCCTTGAAGCAGACGGTGCGCGAATACACGCCAGCAATGGCAGCGCAGCTCTGCGGCGTGCCGGAGGCTGACATCATCAAGGCCGCACAATGGTTCGGCAAGGCCGGCGCCGCGCTCTCCCTGTATTGCCAGGGCCTCAACCAGTCCTCCAGCGGCACCCACAAGAATGCGGCGCTGATCAATCTGCATCTGGCCACCGGGCAGATCGGCAAGCCCGGTGCCGGGCCTTTCTCGCTGACCGGACAGCCCAATGCCATGGGCGGGCGCGAAGTCGGCGGCATGGCTAACCTGCTACCTGCGCATCGGGATTTAGCCAACCCTGCGCATCGCGCCGAAGTGGCGGCATTCTGGGGTGTGCCTGAGGTGCCCGAAAAGCCAGGCAAGACCGCAGTGGAAATGTTCCAGGCGCTTGCCAGCGGCGAGATCAAGGCGATCTGGATCGCCTGCACCAACCCCGCCCAATCCATGCCCGATCTCAACTCGGTGCGCGCCGCGCTGGACAAAGCCGAGCTGGTGGTGGTGCAGGAGGCCTTCGAGAACACCGACACCACCGCCTACGCCGATGTGCTGCTGCCGGCCTCCAGTTGGGGCGAGAAAGAGGGCACGGTCACCAACTCGGAGCGGCGCATCACGCGCCTCGCCTCCGCAGTGCCGCCACCGGGCGAAGCGCGCCACGACTGGGACATCGTGGTCGATTTCGCGCGGCGCCTGGAGCGCCTGCTGCCTTCGCGTTCGGCGCGCCTGCTGTTCCCCTATGCCTCGACCGAGGAAATTTTCAATGAGCACCGCGCCAGCACACGCGGCCGGGATTTGGACATCACAGGTCTGAGCTACGCGCTGCTGGAGGATCGGGGTCCGCAGCAGTGGCCGTTTCCCGAGGGCGCAACGCACGGCAAGGCGCGCCTCTACGCCGATGGCGTGTTCCCCACCGCCAGCGGCAAAGCCCGCTTCGTGGCGACGCCCTACCGGCCGGTGGCGGAAAAAACCAGCGCCCAGTATCCGCTGGCGCTCACCACCGGCCGGTTGCGCGACCAGTGGCACGGCATGAGCCGCACCGGTGAAGTCGCGCGACTGTTCAATCATGAAGGCGAGCCGCGCTTGTCCATGCATGCGCGTGACATGCAGGGCCGCGGCCTCGTGACGGGCGACATCGCGCTGGTGAAGACGCGCCGCGGCGAACTGGCGGTGCGCGTCGAGGCGAGCGACAGCGTACGCGCGGGTCAAGCCTTCATGCCCATGCACTGGGGCAGCCAGTTCATGCGCGGGGCGGGCGTCAATGTACTCACCGTATCAGCCATTGATCCCTATTCAAAGCAGCCGGAACTGAAGCACGCTGCGGTGCAGGTGAGCAAGATGGAGCTGCCCTATCGCGTGGTGGCCATGCGCCGCTTTGCCGCCGGCGAGGGCGACGCGGCGCGGCAATTGGCGGGTGAGCTGCGCCCGCTGCTCGGGGAATTCGATTACGCAAGCCTGACACCCTCGGGCAGGGAGGATACGGTGCTGAGCTTGCGCGCCTACTCTGCCGCACCGATCGCCGAAGCGACGCTCGATCGCATCGACGCGTTGCTGCAGCTCGATCGCCCCGAGCAGACCATGCGTTACGTGGACGCGCGCAAGGGTGTGGAGAAGGCGGCGCGCATTGTCGATGGCAGGGTGGAGAGTGTCTGCCTGTCGGGCGAGACCGCAGCAGAGGACTGGCTGAAGAACATGATGCTGGCCGGCGCCGAAGCCGAGGCCTTCCGCCCCTGGGTGCTGGCGCCGGTGTCCAAACCGCCGCAGGGCAGCCTCAACCGCGGCCGCATCGTGTGCGTGTGCGTGGATGTTTCCGAAACCGAGATCGCTGCTGCGCTGCGCACCGGGGCCAATTTCGAAAAATTGCAGTCGCAACTGAAATGCGGCACCGAGTGCGGCTCCTGTGTGCCGGAACTCAAACGGCTTTGCGCGGCGCCTGCCGCCGGGGATACCGTGGCCTGATCCCTGGCGGATTCAGCGCTTGTCGAGCAGCCGCGCGACGCTGGCGGCGATGGCCTCGATGACTTCCGGCTGTTCGCCGATCGCCGCCACGAGGTCAATGTGCAGCCCGACATTCGCCGCGCGCAGTTTTTCGACCTTGGCGGGTAGGTCACGCTTCACGTGGCCGCCCTGGGCGAGGAAGACGGGCACCACCGTGATGCGATTTGCGCCGCGCGCGGCGAGTCCGCCCACGGCGGTCTCGATGTCAGGTGACATCAATTCCAAATACGCGGTCACCACCTCGCAGTCGGCTTTTAGCTCGCGCAGGCGCGCGGCCATGGCCTCGATGGGCAGCGCCCAATCCGGGTCGCGTGCACCGTGTGCCAGCAGGATGATGGCGTCGCTCAAGAGTCTTGCCTTTGATTGATGGGCTTGTCGATGAATAAATTCGCAGCGAATGCGATTCCCATTCCCGTCACGGGCAAGCAGGCTTTCACTCGCTGCCGGGAATTGCCGCACAATACCGTTCGCCTGAAGAGCAGGCAAGTCACTGTCACGGAGGAGATGCAATGAAACTGACCCTGTATTACGCACCCACCACCTGCGCCCTGGTGCCGCTGATTTCTCTGCACGAAATCGGCGTCGAATTCGAGTTGAAAACAATCAATATGCGCCTGGCCGAACAAAATTCGCCCGAGTACCTGCGCCTCAACCCCAAGCACAAGGTGCCGCTCCTCCTGATCGACGGCAAGCCGCTCACCGAGAATGTGGCCATGGCGCTGTGGATGACGCGCGCCTTTCCGAAGGCGGGGATACTGCCTGCTGATTCCGAGAGCGAGATTCGCGCCATCTCCACCATGGCCTGGTGTGCCTCGGGCATTCATCCCTATCTTTCCCGCATCAACAATCCGGCCAAGACCTGCGACGCTGCCGGATCCGCCGATGCCATCGTCCGCATTGCCACCCATGAGCTGATGCATGCATTCGGCATTGCCGACGAGTTGCTCGCGGGGCGCGACTACCTGTTCGACAAATGGTGTGCCGCCGACTCTCATCTATTCTGGTGCATGCGTCGCGCCGGCCAGTTCAAGCTGGATCTCTCGCCGCTCAAACACTGCAGCGCCCACTTCAAGCGCATGAACGAGCGGGCTTCGGTGAAAAAGGCATTCGAGGTCGAGGCCTCGGTGATGGCGGCACTGGCCAAGGCGGCCTGAA
>JBCKLP010000218.1:0-4005 GCA_038903735.1 Burkholderiales bacterium
CGAAAAGCAGACGATGTCCCGTTCACAGTTGAAGGTTTGAGCCGGTGGCGGAAATGATTATGCTGCCTTTTTCAGTTGAACAGGTGCGGGTCGAAGCGCGTGGATAAGATCGGCAATGTTCTTTTTGCCACGCAGCCTTGTTGCCGCCGCCCTCAAACTGATCACTTTCCCCGCAATGCGCCGATCCAGCACATCTGTTCGCGGAAGGCCGCCAGTCCTGGCTAAGCAGCCCATTGTGCCTGTTCACTTTGAGACCGGCACTGGGGTCAATTCGAGGCCGGCGTCAACAATTGCCCCTTGCGAGTAGACTTCTTCATGGTGATTTATTCATGGTGGTTGAGCTTTCTTCGGTTCAGGTTGAGGATGTCGAGAACCCACATTCTGGGCCCTCGACTGCTTCAACCACCAACTCAACCTTCAACTATGGTCGGGACATCCTCACGAAATAAGAATGGGCATGGCCTATGTGCATTTATTAGTTCAAAATCATGCCAAATAAGTCAATGAATTCGGCGCAACATCCAAAGTAAAAAGGGTGAATATCTATGAACGTCAAATACAGCCTCTATGCACTCAGTCTCGCGTTGGCTCAAATAAGTCTATCCTCGGCGGCTCCGCCGCCACCGACTGCGGAACAACTTGCGGTAGGGGAGGCCCTTACAGGTTGGGGAAACGTGAAATGGGGTCAATCTAGCGAGGAGGTTCAAGCGGCCTTCGAAGGCAAGCTAGTGCGTCGTGATAATCAATTTGAAAGAAAAGGCAATGAAATAGTGCCAAGAGGACCGGTGCGCATAACGCTCAGGCTGGAGCCGTTCGAGATTGTAGGCGTCCCTATGGAAGTGATCCTAGGCTTCGGCATTGCACCAGGAAAGCTTGGAGGAGTCCATATATTGCCTATAGTAGCACCTGTTGTGAAACCAGACTTTCTATCCAAAACCTGTGCTGCCCTAGAAGTGCCCTTAACTATTAAGTATGGCCCGCCAACCGAATCAAAAGATGATGCAAAGAGCGCTTCCCGTGATCGAATATGGAATTTCAGGTTCACCAAAATTCGGCTCAACTACCTAAAATTAACGTATGCAGAAATTTGCTGGTTAACGTATTCGCCCACTCGCGTAACCGGAAGTGATCTAAACAAGCTGTGAGGCTGACGCAATTCGTAGGGGTTGCTCTCCTTGCCATCCAAGTCGAGGAGGTGGACACCAAGATGGACAAGCGGGCGATGGTAGTGGCCGGGGAGCCGGCCCGGATCACGAGTAACGGGCGGCGATATTTCAGCAGTGCCACCAGAAGCGCGTGCTGCTCTACGCCCAGGAATTGAAATTCCCGGTGTAGGTGAAGCGGCTGCAGAAGATGTGGCAGGCGCTGCAGCGTTGAGTGTCTCGGGCACCGTGTCAAAAATTAGAAATTATGTATTTTGATAACGTAACTTGCCAATCATGCAAGACAGCCATACGTTTCCATTCTAATAAGTTGAACATTTATTGCAATTTAGAGTAGCGCCAGGTCATTCCGAATGGCCTTCCAGCAGTAGCCCTGGCTTACGCGGCAGTGCCGGTCCTCCCGCACACCCGCTCCAGTAGCCCCGCGGCATCCTCAATCGCATTGCCGCGCCAGGCCACGTGCTGGTCGGGGCGGATCAGCGCGTAGCTGGCACCGTACAGATCGTGCAGAACCTGGGGCGCGCGCAGCACGCTGAGCGGCGTGCCGGAGGCCTCGGCTGCGGCTTGCAGCGCGTCTGGCGTGGCGGCGACATTGTCGGTTATCAGCAGCGTGTAGCCCTTGCCCAAGTGATCGTAGAGCGATGAGCCATCCTCCAGCCAGGCGTGCGGCGCGATGCACCCTGGCGAGGCGCTGGGCTGGTAGTGGCGCCAGAGCATGGGGGGCGGCGTGGAACCGTCCCTAATCAGGATGGGTGAGTTTTCGTAAAAATAGCCCTTCACCACACCCAGCGCATGGAACTCGCGAGGCTTCACGCGGGTGATCAGCTCGCCGATTTCCTTTCTGACCCGCTCGCCGGCGGGACTGTCGTCTTCGATCTCGTCGCGCCGCAACTGGTTGCCGAGCAGGGCGTGGTTGGCCACGGCCTCGTCGATCACGTGCTTGTGAACCGGGCGGCGCTCTATTTCGTAACTCGCAAGCAGTGCGGGGCCGCCCCAGCCGCGCAATACCGCGGCCATCTTCCAGCCCAGATCAACGCCGTCGCCCACGCCCATGTTCATGCCATAGCCGCCGAACGGGGGATGCAGGTGGCAGGCGTCGCCGATGAGAAAGGCGCGGCGGTCGCGATAGCGGTCGGCGATCAACTGGCTTGCCTCCCATTCGTCGGAGCTCAGCACCTTGTAGGACAGGTCGAGTCCCGTCGCGCGAAAGATCTGCCGCGGCACTTCTTCGGGGGAAATGGTCACGCCCTCGGGCACATAGGTGGGCATGAAAATCAGCCGGTCACCGCTGTCCATGGGCGCGATCAACGCGGGCAGCTCGTTGTTGACCATCCAGTACATGATGCCGCGTCCCATGCCGTGCGCCTGCTCGAAGCCCGGCGCGTGGATCACGGTGTTGTAATTGCGGGAGAGTGTCTGCACGCCCTCCATGCGCGCGCCGATGATCTCGCGCATGCGGCTGCGTGAGCCGTCGGCGCCGACCACGTAATCGCTGCGGAATTCGAGGAGGCTGCCACTGCGACGCTCGCGCACACGGGAGGTGACGCCTTGCTCGTCCTGCGTGATGTCCTCGAGCAGGTGCTGGAAGCGGATGTGCACGCCCGGCAGCGTCTCGGCATATTCGCGCAGCACATCCTCCAGCGTGTACTGGGGAATCCATTGGGCGTGCTCGGCGTAGCGGGGGTCTTTCTTCGGATTGCAGTAGAAGGCATTCTCGATGCGCGCCAGCAGATGCCTGCTCAGGCGCGTCGCGAAAATGACATCTGAAGGGTAATTCAGCCCGAAGGGGGAACGATCGCGCAGGCGATCGGCGATGCCCCAGCGGCGCAGGTGCTCGCGCGTCCTGACGTTGGTGGTCTTGGCGCGCGGCGCATAGCCCACGCGGTCGTTGCGCTCCACCACATTGCATTGAATGCCCTGGCGGCCGAGTTCTATGGCGAGCGCAAGGCCGGCCGGACCGGCGCCCACGATGAGTACCTGTGTTTTTTCCATCTTATGAACGGGTGAGCTGTTGATCGATGGCGCCGAATACCGAGGCACCGGCGGCATCGAGCATTTCGATATGCTTTGTCATGTCCTGCACCGAGGTGCCCATGGGCACGCGATCGGTGATGACGGCGACTTCCGCCTCGAAGTCGATGCCAAGCTTCTCGACGCTGGCGGGAAAGCGGATGTCCTCGCAGGGGCCGAGCAGCACCCCGCGGCCGGATTGATAACCCAGCGGCTCGGTGAAGGTGGTGCCAACCACCGGCTTGTTGAAGATGCGCCCCATCAACTGGTGATGCCGCAGGTAGTTGCTGGAATCGAAAACCATGTAGGAGCGCGGCAGGGGCGACAGCGCGCGCTTCGGGTCAAACGCAAGGGCGCCATCATTGCGGCCGGCATTGAGCGCCTCCGACACTTTCTCCAGTGCTGGGGAAACCTCGTCCCAGCGGTCGAGCGCCGACTGCATGGTCGGCGCAATGTCGGGCACCGGTTTGGCGAAGCGCAGGTCGCACGACAGCACCACCCGTTGCCCGTCGGGCGTGTTTGATTTCAGGGAACCCAGTTTCATGTTTCCCGCCTTATCGTTGTGTGTGGATTTCAGGAAGCGGCTCGCCGCAGGGGCTGGCCGGTTTTGCGTCGATCAGTATGAAGGCCACGCGCGCCGTGGCATTGCTGCGGTTGATCCATGCGTGGATGGTGCCGCGTTGCACCACGATCTCGCCGGCCTTCACTGTCGTTGTCCTGCCTTCATCCAGTTCGAGATCCACCTTGCCCTCGAGCACGATGCCGTAGTCGAGCGAGTGGGTGCGGTGCATGGGTGAGCGCGCACCCGGTCGCCCCACAGGGACTTCCTCTG
>JBCKLP010000219.1:0-3976 GCA_038903735.1 Burkholderiales bacterium
CCCCGCGCCACAAGCCCGGCAATGACCAAGCTCGCCGAGGCTCGAAGGTCAGTCGCCATAACCGTGGCGCCCTGCAGGCCGGGCACTCCGTGCACCACGGCAGTGTGCCCCGAGAGCTCGATATTGGCGCCAAGGCGCTGCAGCTCCAGGGCATGCATGAAACGATTTTCGAAAATTGTTTCATTAATCACGGCAGTCCCCTGCGCCACGGCATTGAGAGCCATGAACTGCGCCTGCATATCGGTGGGAAACGCCGGGTAAGGCCCCGTGCGAACACTGACACTCCTGGGTCGTCCATCCATTGCCAGGGTGATCAGGTCTTGCTTCACCTCTATTATTGCTCCGGCCTCCCGCAATTTATCTATCACCGCATCCAGCGTATCGACCTTGGCGTTACTAAGGCTGATGCGTCCGCCTGTTGCGGCGGCCGCCACCAGAAATGTTCCTGTCTCTATCCGGTCCGGTATGACGCAATGGCTGGCGCCATGAAGCCTTGACACACCCTCAATGCTGATTACATCGGTGCCAGCACCACTGATACGCGCTCCCATGGCAGCAAGGCAATGCGCAAGATCCACCACCTCGGGTTCCCGCGCCGCGTTTTCAATCACTGTCGTGCCCTCAGCCAGACAGGCGGCCATCATCAGGTTCTCGGTACCGGTTACCGTCACCAGATCCATCACCAGACGTGTCCCGCGCAAACGCCGCGCGCGGGCGACAACATATCCCTGTTCCACCTGAATCTCGGCGCCCATGGCTTGCAGCCCCTTGATATGCTGATCTACTGGCCGGAGTCCGATCGCACAGCCCCCGGGCAGCGAAACTCGGGCTTCGCCACACCGCGCCAGCAACGGTCCAAGAACCAGGATAGATGCGCGCATGGTTTTCACCATGTCGTAAGGCGCCACCGGGTCTGCCAGCGATTCGCCGCAAAGCTCCAGGGCATTGCCATCACGCATGGCACGTACCCCGATTCGATTCAGTAAAGCGAGCAAGGTGCTGATATCGCGCAATTGCGGAACATTGGACAGCCGCAACGGGTCGGAGGTCAGCAAGGCAGCGCACATTATCGGCAAGGCGGCATTTTTCGCCCCAGACACGGCCACCTCTCCTTCGAGGCGCTTGCCGCCGTGGATCAGCAGTTTATCCACGCGCAGCCATCCACTCCTCGGGAGTCAGTGTTTTCATCGACAAGGCGTGAATCTCCTCACGCATGCGTTCGCCAAGAGCGGCGTACACCACCTGGTGACGTTGCACCCGGTTTTTTCCGGTAAATGCAGTGCTCACAATCAAGGCCTCAAAATGTTGCCCGTCCCCGGCTACTTCGAGTTTTTCGCACTCAAGGTTCTGCCCAATGTAGTCGCGTACCTGCTCAGGCGTAATCATTGATATTTTCCATTTCAAAATCGGAGTTTGTACCCGGTTTTAAGTATCGCCAATGCAAATCCGGCGCTCGCTGCAAGTGCCAACGCCGCCACCGCAATACTGATCACAGGGTTCACGTCCGATACGCCGAAGAATCCGTAGCGAAAGCCATCAATCATGTAGAAGAAAGGATTTAGATGGGATATATCCTGCCAGACAGGCGGCAGTGAATGTACTGAATAGAAGACTCCTGACAAAAAAGTCAAAGGCATGATCAGAAAATTCTGAAACGCCGCAACCTGGTCAATTTTGTCAGCGAGCATGCCGGCAATCAATCCCAATGTGCCCAGCAATGCACAAGCGATGAGGGCGAATGCGAGGATCCAAGTGACATGCTGCACGGAAATATCAACAAAAGGCAGGGTCACTGCCATGACGCCAACGCCAACAACTGTGCCACGAACAAGCGCAGCCAGGACGTAGCCACAATAAAATTCCCAATGTGACAAAGGCGGTAACAGGACAAATATGATGTTTCCCGTCATCTTGGACTGGATAATGGATGATGAACTGTTGGCAAATGAGTTTTGCAGCATCGACATCATCACCAGTCCAGGAACAAGAAACGCGCTGTATGGAACGGCGTCGTATACGCGCAATCGGCCCTCCATCAAATGGGAAAAAACCAGAAGATAAAGAAGTGAGGTCAACACCGGCGCGCCAACAGTCTGCGTGGCCACCTTGCCAAATCGCAGCACCTCCTTGCGCAGGAGCGTCTGGAATCCGCTCATGACGGACTCTCCCGCTTCATAATCTCCAGAAACACATCTTCCAGATCCGGTTGCTCCAGTTCCATTTCCAGTATTTCGCAACCGGCCATGCGCAAGGCCGCGAGCGCGGGTTCCAGTTCGCCATAGTCCTTCAGCCAGAGCAGGTGCGCGCCATTTTGCAATCCGTGATCAATCCCCGTGAGAGAGTCTGGCAGGACACCGTTGATGCGCACCTTAAGCCGCAGATTATGCAATCGCTTCACCAGGTTCGCTTTGGAATCCAGGGCGACCAGACGCCCATTCTTCAACATCGCAATCCGCTCGCAAAGCGTTTCAGCCTCTTCAAGATAGTGGGTTGTGAGCACTATGGTATGTCCTTCGCGATTCAGACGCTGTATGAACTGCCAAAGGCCCTGGCGCAATTCCACATCGACGCCAGCCGTAGGTTCATCCAGCACGATCACAGGGGGTTTGTGAACCAATGCCTGAGCGACCAACACGCGCCGTTTCATTCCCCCGGACAAAGCACGCATATTGGTATTCGCCTTGGAGGTGAGATCCAGGTTCTCCATCACCTCATCAATCCAGTCGTCATTGGCGCGCAAACCGTAGTAACCGGATTGAATTTGAAGCGTTTCGCGAACCGAAAAAAATGGATCGAAAACCAATTCCTGTGGCACCACCCCGAGCGCACGGCGGGACTGGCGGTAATCGCGCACTACGTCAAATCCCATTACTCTGGCCACACCGGTATCCGCTTTGACCAATCCCGCCAGTATGCTGATCAGTGTGGTTTTACCGGCACCGTTGGGCCCCAGCAGCGCGAAAAATTCGCCCTGATGAATCTCCAGTGTCACAGAATCCAGTGCCTGTAAGGACCCAAAGCGCTTGGAGACCTGCGCAATTTCAATTGCCGCGCTCATGGATGTCTGAGGGGATGCCGCAAAGGAGCGAGCGGAAAAACAAGCACCATGATTCGGCGCTTTACCGCGATCCGGTTCAATTGAGCTGGACGAGTTCGGACACCCCGTAAAGCCTGGCAAGCTTCAACATCGCCGGCGGGAGATTGCATAGCCGCAGTTGCACCTTGTTGCCAGCCGCAATACGCTGCCACTCCAGCGCCAATGCCACCGCAGAGGAATCAATTTCGGTGACCGCCAAAAAATCAATTTGCGTCGCGCCGGCGCGAAAATGCTCCTCCACAACGCCAATAAGTTTCGGGACCGTTTCCATGGTTAACGGGCCAGTCAGGAGAAGCGTGTCGCCCTCCCTCCGAATCACGATCTTGACCTGGCTTCCAACTGACGGTTTTTGGAAGCAAGCACCTTGATCAAGCCATCGATGCCCGATTCCCGCACCTGTCCCGCAAAATCCTCGCGGTAAGTGCTGATCAGGCTGACGCCACCGACCTTTACGTCGAAAACCTTCCAACCTGACACCGTTTTCTCCATTTCGTAATCCAGAGTCATCGGCTGCTGCCCGCTCTGCTTGACTTCGGAACGTACGGTCACTTCTGTGTCCTCGGCCCTGGCGCGCAATGGCTTGAAGTCGATGGCCTGATCCCGGTAGAGCGAAAGGGCGTTCGAATACGTCCTGACCAGCAGATTGCTGAATTCGTTCACCAGAGCTTTCTGTTGCTCCGGACTCGCCCGGCGCCAATTCACGGCAACCGCGATTTGGGTCATTCTGGTTAAATTGAAATGGGGCAGTACGCGCGTCTCCACAAGGTCCTGGAGCCTTTTGCTGCTGCCTTGCTGGATTTCCCTGTCCTTATTGACAATCGCAATGACCTCGCTGGTAATCGCCTGCATCAATTTATCAGGCGCCTGCGGGGCCTGCGC
>JBCKLP010000220.1:0-3942 GCA_038903735.1 Burkholderiales bacterium
CAGGTCAAGCAGGCATCAGCAAAAAATCAAGCGTGCTGCCCTTCTCACACCACGCCTTTTTCCCGCAAGGCCGCAATGGCTGCCGCATCCATGCCCAGCACATTGGCAAGCACCGCGTCGGTGTGCTGGCCCAGCAGCGGCGGCGGTCGGCGGTACTCCACCGGGCTTTCTGAAAGCCGTATGGGACTGGCGACCAGCGGCACCTTTCCGGCTGAAGGGTGAGGCATCTCCATTTTCATGCCACGGAACTTGACCTGCGGATCATCGAACACTTGATCGAGGTTGTTGATCGGCCCGCAGGGCACGCCTGCCGCTTCCAGGCTTGCCACCCAGTCATCGCGCTGCCGCTTGAGAATGATGTCCGCGAGGACCGGGACAAGGGTGTCCCGGTTGCGCACCCTGGCGTTATTCACGGCAAAGCGCGGGTCTTTCGCCAGGTCGGGCCGGCCGGCGACATCGCAGAACTTGCGGAACTGTGAGTCGTTGCCGGCAGCGAGAATCATGTGCCCGTCGCTGCAGGGGAAGGCCTGGTAGGGAACGATATTGGGATGGGCGTTACCCCAGCGCACCGGCACTTCGCCACTGGTGAAGTAATTGAGGTGCATATTGCCCAGCATGGCCACCCCCACATCCAGCAACGCGAGGTCGATGTACTGCCCCTCACCGCTTTGCTCGCGCCGGGTAATTGCCGCGAGTATGGAAATCACGGCATACATGCCGGTCATGATGTCGGTGACCGCCACGCCCACCTTCTGCGGCCCGCCACCGGGGAGGTCGTCGCGCTCGCCGGTGATGCTCATCAGGCCGCCCATGCCCTGGATCAGGAAGTCGTAGCCGGCGCGCTTCGCGTAGGGGCCGGTCTGGCCAAAGCCGGTGATGGAGCAGTAGATGAGGCGCGGGTTGATGGCCTTGAGGCTCGCGTAGTCCAGGCCAAAGCGCGCCAGGTCGCCAACCTTGAAGTTCTCCACCAGCACATCGGACTTCGCCGCCAGCGCACGGATGATCTCCTGACCCTCGGCACACGAGATGTCGAGCGTCAGCGACTGCTTGTTGCGGTTGCAGGAGAGGTAGTAGGCGGCCTCGGCGGTGTCCTGCCCCTTTTCGTCCTTCAGGTAGGGCGGCGCCCAGCCGCGTGTGTCATCGCCCGAGCGCGGCCGCTCGATCTTGATGACCTCGGCACCCAGGTCGGCCAGCGTCTGCGAGCAGGTCGGGCCGGCGAGCACGCGGGAGAGATCAAGAACACGGATATGGGAGAGGGCGCCTGGCATTTTCTGGGCTTTATTGGCGGGAAACTGGCGAACAATATCAGCAAGGACCGAGACCGACTTGCAGATTTCCAGGTGCCTGCCCCGGCATCCTGCACGGATCGCGCATTCTCAGGGTGAAATGCGGTAGCCGGATTCCAGAAAGAATGGCGAAAAACGGCAAGTCCGACGATAAATGTGTTGATACCGTTTCGGACCCTTTGCTCGAAGAACGGCGTCGCGTCCGCCTCGAGCATCAGTTGAAGCTGGAACGGCAGCGGATTCGCCATTTGCGGCTGGCCGCCGAGTTGAGCGCCGATCCGAAAAAGGCGCGGCAAAAAATCGCGCATGCAAGGCTCATGGTCGAGCTTTGGGCGCGGAACAAGACCTGCAGCCCCCTGTACATCAGACGCTGGACCGAATTGCTCGCTCTGCCGCCGCGGGTTCTCGCCAGGCGGATGGCATCGTTTGGCGACTGGGAAGATGCGCTGTTCCAGAACACGCCCTGGTCGGCCGAATGGACCTGAAGAAGCTCGAAACCCTTTTCGGTGAGGCAAAAAATCTCTGTGGCCACGATGAATTCGTCGTCATTGGCAGCCTGTCTGTGCTAGCCATACTGCCGGCCAACCGCATTCCCGCCCGGATGCTGATGTCGATCAACGTTGCCTGCTACACCCGGAGCGATCCGGCACGCATATTTGAATTGCAGCAAGCCCTTGGGGAAGGCAGCGCCTTCGAAGCCGAACACGGTTACTTTCTTGATCCGGTTTCACCCAAGCTGCCGACGCTGCCCGCGCAGTGGGAATTCCGTCTGGTGAAGGTGCCGTTCAAGAACGGCGTTACCCTCTTTTTTCTCGACCCGAACGACGCGGCCGTCTCGAAGTATGCCCGCGGCGAACCCCGCGACCGGGTGTGGATTCAAGCCGGATTCACAGCGGGTCTGCTGTCGGCGCCGATCATCGAGAGCCGTCTTCGGGATACCGTCTTTATCGATGATGAGGAGCGGATGCGGGCCCGGGGCGCCTTTGACGAGGACCGCTCACGCTAGGCTAAAATGCCGGAGAGCCGCGCCGGTATTTCCTCTCCGGCCTGCAAGGCAATGCTCAGACGAGCCACTTCACGGTCTCAAACCGCTTGCCCCCTTTTAACCGATACACGCCAAAGTCGCGCAGATCCACCGTCAATATGCTGCGGCAACCCGACTGCTCAGCCAGCCAAACGAGAGCTGCGTCGGCGAAGTCGATATCGCGATCGGCGTACTTGCCGATGATCGCGGCGATGTCGCCGTAGGCTTTGGTTGGCAGTTCCATGCACTTGACCCGGCCGGATTGAACCAGATCAAGAAGCTGGAGTTTGGCGCGGGCATCGAGGAAGAAGCTGGTTTCGACTACCACCGGCGAGACGGTCAGCAGCGATCCGGTGTGGTGTCGGAAAAAAACACTCGCCTGAGCATGTAGCGGATCGGCACGCCGCCCAAGCGCAACAAGGAAGCCGGTGTCGACGAGAAGCTCGGCCACTTCAGATTTTGCCGCGGAAGTGCTCGCGTAGCAGCCGCTTGGTATGGCGCGCCACGTCTCCGGGATTGGTGTCGGATCCTACAAACGGATGATCGCCTCCGGCCTTGCCTTGAGCGGATGTTCGCAACAACTGCTCCAGCGCCACCTTCACCGCTTCGCTCTTCGTAACTCCGTGGGTGACGCAGTATTCAGCGAGCTTTTGTTCGACTCGATCGGGCAGGCGTACGGTCAGGGTCATGGCAGGTTTCTTGATGTAATACGCATATGAATAATTGTATTACAAAATGGTTCACGTTGCCAGGAAATGGTGACCAGGTTTCGAGGTCCTTGATGCCATGTTAATAAACTAGATTCAGCCAATGCTAAAATCCACATATAGCACATATACGCGAGGGAATATCTTGCCTCAACTCCATTTTTATGTCCCTGACGATGTCGCGGAACAAATCAAGGCACGGGCCGCACAAGCCCGGCAGCCGGTTTCCCGCTATGTGGCCGATCTGGTCAAGCGCGAGCTCAGCCAAGGCTGGCCGAAGGATTACTTCGAGTTGATATCCGACTCGACGGCGAAGGCCACCATAAAGTATGAATCTCCGGGACTGCCCGAAGAACGACTGCCGCTGAATTGAAATACCTCCTCAACGCCAACACCTGCATCCGCATACTCAATTCCAGCGATGAAGGTGTGCCACGGCGCTTCACCGCCTGCCAACCTGCCGACATTGTTTTATGCAGCGTGGTCAAGGCCGAACTGCTGTATGGCGCGAGGCGCAGCGCGCGGGTTGAATTCAATTTGAGACGCCTCGCGCACTTTGCGGCCCCGCTGCAGAGCCTTTCGTTCGACGATCAAAGCGCACACGAATACGGACTGATACGCGCCGATCTGGCAACCGTGGGGAAACCTATCGGCGCCAACGATTTGCTGATCGCCGCGATCGCGCGCGCGCATAAGCTGATACTGGTAACGCACAATCTCGGAGAGTTCGAACGTGTGCAAGGATTGCGCGTTGAAGATTGGGAGGAAGATCCGACAAATCAATCACCGAGTTGCAAATGGCTGTGCAAGTTTCCCGTCGAGTGCGACAAAGGCTGGGAAATTCACCGGCCAATGGGAGGCAACCCCGGGAGATTGGCTTATCTGTTACATGCCGTTTGACTTCGACAGGAATTGTCGAATATAT
>JBCKLP010000221.1:0-3903 GCA_038903735.1 Burkholderiales bacterium
TGCCGAGCAATCCCCTGCTGGGTGCACTGGCGTACGCCAGAGAACGCCGCGAGGGGTTGGAGGTTTATCTGAACGACCCGGAGGTGGCGATCGACACCAACCATCTGGAACGGGCCTGGACAATTCTTTGGACAATTCTTTGACATAGGCAGATAACCCCCCTACCATCTGAGTGGAAATTTTGCAACATTCTGCACGGGGAGCGCCTCTGTGGCAATTCGGAAAAAGATCGCAAAGGCCGCGCCTGGATATTCGTCAAGCCACCCGCGCCGGGAAACCGGGGCGGGTGGCTTTTTGCGTTTTGGGTGGGCAAGACTTGCCAGCGCCGCGACAGCCAGCATGCGATTGGTGGCACCTGCTATCTTTTGTTCGATTAGACGTGATTCGATTAGACGTGATTTGTCCACAATACTGTGTTCTTTTACTATTCTCTTTACCGTTGTCCTTCCGTATCCAGCTACTGCACAAACTCTCACGCCTCCGACCCTCATTTCCCCTGGCGAAGCAATCAACAGTGCACACGCCGCGATACCGTACGGTTCCTTGCTGATATACAGACCATAGCCCGTCGCCCCGGATACCGCATTCCAGGAAAACGTTGGCGTGAGGCTGGATGCGTTGAATTGCCCGGCAGTTGATGCCCCAGGGCTTGTCATGGTCGGATATGTCAGCGTAACTGTGCTCGTCGTGAAATACAACTGCTCGCTGTAATTACTCCAAGTTCCATTCACCAGAGCCTGCATGTTCCAGCGATAGTTTGTTCCGCCAGCAAGCGTTCCCGCAGGAACAATATGACTGATAACTGAACCGACCGTGGCCTGATAAACGATGTTTGCTTCTCCGTACGGACTTTTCGAGATGTAGATTTGGTACTGCGTAGCATTCGGTACAGCATTCCAAATCAACGTGGGCGTCAGCGCAATTCCCGTCGTCCCTGGTGCAGCTAATGCTCCGGGCGCAACGAGGATCGGAGGGCTGGCAGGAGACGCTCCTGAAGCCGAAATGACCAGCGCCTCCGGAAGATAATCAAAGCGCACATAGTCATTGCGATCGGCGATTTTCATCCTGACATAGCAGGAGCCAACTTGATTCGATTGAATCGTCCAAGTGAAAGTGGATGAGGCAAAGCTGGTGGACTGACCCAACGCTTGTGTTCCCAAGCTGGCCGTGCATCCACTGGCTGCCGCATTGAACGGATTGGTGTCGTCGTCGAGGTCGAAAGTAACAGTGGCGCTATTGATGATTTGCATTTTGTAAAAGTACTTAATCGAGCCTGTTTGCCCGACGCTGTAGCTGTATGTGCTCTGCGGCCCAACGTAGATATTGGGCCAAGCATATTGAGATGTGACAAGAGGAATCCGATCCCCAAGCCATGTCTTGTTGGCAATCTGTTTGTGCATGCCTTGCGCGGCATGGGCGGGATTGCCGAGGTCGTTCACCCCCAGCTGTACTGATTCGTTCAAACGGCGTGTCCGGCCAGCGTCTGCATGCCGCGAGGATGCATATCCTGTTTGAGTCTGTGAGGTGCGCACGGGGTTTGGCCGGTCCGGATCAAACCATTCATCGTTAATAGGGCCGCCGCCAACAACTTCCCTAGCGTTCTTGTCAATCGTAAAGTGGTAGAAATCATGAATGTTCGTATGTTTCACCGACATGTCATTCAACTTCACATTCAGCGCTGCACCTGATACAACCTGTCCATTGAAGATTCCATCTGTGACGTTTACATCTCTTTGGTAGTAACTATCAGCATAGATCGTGTTTTCATAAATGTCGGGGGGGAAATCTTTGCATATCGGCTGTGGATCCAGCGACGTTACCTGATCAACTGCAATCCCTGCTAAGCCAATTCTATGGGCGAGCGCATGAACAACAGACCCGCCACGGCTGTGGCCAATGAGGTGCAACGGAACCTGGCTAATTGTGGCGCTCTTGTCTCCGCGGTTGAATATGCCGGCATGCCCAAAAAGTAATTCTGCTATTGCATACGTCTGCGTATAGGCGTCGCCTTGTGAGCAGTAGTAAACGCCTCTTGCTGCAACATCCGACCAATTCACAACTATCACTGCGCCGCCTAAACTTGACAGGGAAATGCTATCAACAGGATTGGCATTGACATCGTAGATGTTGAATATGTAAGCATTATTGGTGTAGTTCGTATTGCTAGTGTTCTTTTTAATTATGACTGTATAGCCTTTAGGAGAAATACCGTTGACGGTTCTCGAAGCAATAACTGCATTGGCCATTTGAGTAAGCCACTCGACCGGGTTGCTGATAAGCTGAAAACCATGCGTCAGCAAAGTAACGCCAAACCCTTTCGGTTGTGCTTTTGGCTGCGTCGGTCCAATAAGCAAATTGACTTGTACGGTAACTGAAGAGGGTGCAGAAGCACCCCCGCCGTTGGTTGCCGTCACGCTATAGGTGAAAGGGCCGATTGATGTAGGCGTAAACGATGGGTTCGAAATACTACTGTTGCTAAGCGCCAGTGCACCAGGTGTGGCACTCCATGAATAGCTCGTCGGCGAACCTGTACAGTTGGCATTCAGTGTGACAGTTGTACCCGGCGTAACGCTTGTCGATGATGCCGTAGGGGTGCAGACTGGTGTAGTGCCAACAGTGAACGCTGCTGTAACGTTCTGAGCAGCATTCATGGTGACGGTACAACTCCCTGTGCCTGAGCAACCGCCCCCTGACCAGCCAGCAAAGCTTGAGCCTGTTGCCGGTGTGGCAATAAGACTTACGCTTGCGCCACTGGTATAGGATGCACTTGCTGTGCTGCAAGAAACGCCACAATTGATACCCGTAGTGGTGGCAGTTGAGGGGCCAGAGAGAACAGTCCCCGCGCCACTCCCGGATTTGCTGACGCTTAGCGCATAAGTAAGCGATGGTGTTCCACTACCCCAAAGCAAAACGCTTACCGGGTTGCCGTTTGCCACATAAGGATCGGTGCCGGAACCGGCCCAGCCGTAGGGGTCGACCGCAATCCAGCTTGAACCAACTTGTTTTTTAACCTCAAAGTGCAGATGTGCTCCTGTGGAAATGCCAGTATTACCTGACCTGCCAATCAACTGACCACGTGTGACGTTGTCATTGAGCGACACCAATAATTCGCTCAAATGTAGATATTGAGTTTGATAGCCTGCTGAATCATGCTGCAAACGAATGTATTTTCCTGCCGGATCAAGACCATTTAGGTTCGCCGTTTCTACCCAGCCATCAGCAGCCGCGTAAACATTTGTGCCAATAGGTACTGGATAGTCATAGCCCGGATGTCCCTGATAGTTAATCGTAGTTGGGCCCGTAAGGTTGGTGCCTTGATAATTAATAATATTCAAACCGAATGACTGCTGATTAGCCGGTGTGCCCATAGGGCTCTTAAAACTATAAGGTGGTTGGGGGCTCTCAATTAGGTCAATCTGGTCTCCGTACTCCCCAGTAAACATCGTAACTCTCAGAGTGTTGGTCGCATATCTATCTTTCATGGAATGATCAAATACACTACTGATGTGGGCCGTATAGGGCGTGTATCCAGACAATGGGAAACTCAGGTAGAAAGCTGCCCCCTGTGTCACGAACACCAACCTGTCGCTTAAGACACTGGTGGAGCCGCTTTTCACTGCCTCCACCTGCCACCGATACTTCTTGCTGGCCTGTGCGCCCGTCCAGGTGTAGCTGCTGACGTCCCCGACATTCAGCGCATTGATGACCAGGGTTCCCGAGGTGCTCGCCACATCATCGGCAAGACCCGTGATGTCCCTGACGTACAGATTGTAGGTGGCCCCGGTATTGTTCTTGTTCCAGTTAAACGTGATGGAGCTGTACGGTATCGCGGTGTGTGCACTGTTGATTGCTTCGCCAGGGGAAATGAGGGTCGGAGGCAACAATGCTGCCCCCTGCGTCACG
>JBCKLP010000222.1:0-3859 GCA_038903735.1 Burkholderiales bacterium
CCGCTTTCTTGAACTGTCCAGGTGCGATTGTGCCAGTAGATTGGGCGGAGATCGCGTCGCGGGCCAGTTGCTGCAGGTGCTCGACGGGGTTGATCCCTTGGAGCTGTGCCGAACGAAACAGGCTGAGGAAGATTGCGTGAGTTTTTGCGCCTTGCAGTGAGCGGTTCTGTTGGCTGACCTTGCGCGTGTGCACGGCGGTGCACGGCGGTGCGCATCTGTTGCTCGGCATGCTTGTTATACGGGCTCACCCCCTCATGGTCGAGGAAAGTCAGCATCTCGTCGCGGTGGCGACTCAGGCGTTTGATGAGACGTTTGGCATCGGCATCCTCGAAGGCTGCGGCGATGAGTTGGTCAAGGCGTTTATGCAGCTTTGCCTTGCGTCGCGCGTAGGTCGGTGACGCATATTCTTGTCGCTGCTCGCCCAGGCGCACCGCATCTTTGAGGAAGCGAGATAGTTTTTTCCGGAAGCGCTTCCAGGGGGCCGAGGCGTTGAGCTTGTCTGATCCCCACAGGTGGCAACGTACCAGATCGTCTCGCCGATCTTCGCTAGATCGCCAAGATAGTGATGCCGTGCCAACTCCTCTCGATAACGCGCTTGCTCGCTTCGCTCCACTGGCTGCACGCGCAGTTCCGATAGCACTTGCGCCATGAGTTTCGTTGATTCCATCCCATGGGTTATACCAAGAAGCCGCGGGCTTGTCCGGCATTGAGTCCTAACTCGTTGACCTAAAAAGCCAGTTCAGAGAGAGCCAATCCGCCCTGGGGCGGCCAGGGCGTTAAGGCCAGGGCGTTCTGTATCAATTCTTCCGCGGATAAGCTACGCTCGCGATTTCGGCGCGCACGCTGCGCGTTTGCCGGCACCGCCGGCCGCCGATTTGGAAGGATTAGCCATTGAGCAACAGTTACGATGTCATCGCCATCGGCTCAGGCCATAACGGGCTGATTGCCGCCGCGTATCTCGCCAGGGCCGGAAAAAAGGTTCTGGTGCTGGAGAAGAACGACTGGTTCGGCGGCGGCGTGGTCACGAGCGAACTGGTCGCGCCCGGTTTTCAACACGACTGGCATTCGGCCACGCACATCGTTATTCAGGCCAATCCGCTAATTCGCAATGATGAACTCCAGCTCCAGTCAAAATACGGACTGAAATACATCTACCCCGAAGCGGTATTCTCAACCATCTTCGACGACCAGACCTCGATCGTCAGTTACACCGACCTCGATCGCACCTGCGCTTCCATTGCGAAGATTTCACCGCGCGACGCGGAGGCCTACCGCAAGTTCGCCGCGAAGAGCGCGCAGCTCCTGCCGCTGATGGTTGCGGGCATGTTCGTGCCGCCGCCACCGCAGGGGCCTTTCTGGGCCTTGCTCGACCAAAGCGCCGAAGGGCGCGAGCTGATGCGCAACATGCAGATGAGCATGCTCGACATCGTGCGCGAGTGGTTCACGCATGAAAAGGTGATGGTGCATCTGCTGAAATTCGCCGCCGAGATGCTGGTGGCGCCGGATATCAAGGGTACCGGCGCGATTCTCTACAACATGCCAGGCTTCGTGCACGCTTATCCGCCGGGGGTACCCATGGGCGGCAGCGCCGGGCTGGTGAAAGCGCTGATCGCCTGCCTGAAAGCGCATGGCGCGGAGCTGCGCTCGGGCGCCGAGGTGGAAAAGGTGCTGGTGAAGGCAGGACACGCGACCGGCGTGCGCTTGAAAGGCGGGGAAACCTTCAATGCAAGGAACGCGGTTATCGGCCAGATCCATCCGTGGTTTCTGGGCGACATGGTAGAGGGTCTTGATGCGCGCATAGCGACCGATGCGCGCAATACGAAGACTGCGGGATTTGCGATCATGACCCAGCACTACGCGCTCAACGAGCCGCCGAAATATCACGCGGGCGATGAACCGGGCTGTGCGGCTCTCGCCAATTTCGCACCATCCAGCCTGGAAAAGTTTTTGCGGATTTTCGATGACTTCGCCTATGGTGACATGGGCACTAACCACGCCATGCTCGCCGCGCACCTGAACTCGCAGTTCGATCCGACGCGCGCGCCGGCGGGGAAAGCGGCCTTGACCCTGTTCGCGTTCGGGCCCTATGAACTGCGCGATGGCGGTGCCGCTGCCTGGAAAACACGCAAGGATGAGATCGGCTTGTGGATACGCGGGCACTACGCGCATTACGTGAGTAACCTAACCGATGCCAATGTGATCGCCTGGCGCTTCGATACGCCGCTCGACATGGAGCGGGATTCACCCACCTTCCAGCGCGGCGATGTCGGGGGCGTGGGGAAATATTTTTACCAGATCGGCGGATTCCGGCCCACGCCGGAACTGGCGCAATATGCGGTGCCGGGCGTGCAAGGTCTCTATCTTGCGGGCACCTTCATGCATCCGCCCGGCGGCATTACCGGCGGAGGGCGTGCCACCGCCGTGAAAATGTGCGGCGATCTGGGGCTGGATTTCGACAAACTGTGCGTCAACCAATGAAACTGTTTACTCCTGAGAAAATCGAACTGCTTGTGGTCACCTCGGTGTCCCCTCACGCGGACGGCGTGCTGATCGAAGGCAAGATCATGGGCGCCATGCCGATGAAAGCGGTGCTGCGCCCGGCCGAATTGCGAAGTTCCATTCGCCTGCTTTCGATTCGGACGCTCTTCGCGCTTGTTGGTATGCTGTTCAAACGCTGATTCGCGAATCGAGCAATTCATGGCCGACTTTTCTGTTTCCTTCGCCAACCTGCTGCGCGCCAGGTTTCCCTACATTTATGTGGGCACCTGGGAAGAGGAACGGGTGATGGGACTGATTCGCTAGTGTAGTGTCCGTTAAATAACTTTAGGGCACCTCTAATATTACGAATTAACACGGCGCTGTTCTCACGCTTTGCAATTTTTCTGCAATCGTTCCATTTCTAATGCAGAAACTGCGTCGTTACCGCTCATTTCTCGGCATTTCTGCCCTTTCAGGCCACTGCGGGCGCACCTTTCCTGTCTTGTCTGAGCAACTGCCCCAGACGCACCATGTTGTACACCAGATTCATCATGCCAATCTTCACCCGCGCACGGAGCAGACCCACGGAGCAGACCAGGTGCGCACGATCTGTCCCCCGGTGCGCACGATGTGCCCCCCCATCTGGGCTTGCGCGCCAAAAACATGCTCAACCCGCACACGAACTCTGGATTTTTCTGTGTTCGATGCCTTTTGCTTTTCGGTCAAAGGATGATTGCGCGCGCCCTTCTCACAAATCTGGCTTGGCAGCTTGGCCGCGGCCAGGCTGGCTTCCTTTTCCTGCGAGCGGTAGGCGCTATCAGCATAGACAGCACGTTTATTGCCATCATCATCTTCGCTCTGATCCAGTAGCACTTCAAACACTTGACTGTCATGCACAGCCGCATCGGTGCTTGGTAGCTTGCTTTGCACCCGCTTATTGCCTTGGTCTGCGTTGATGTGGTTCTTGTAGCCGTAGTGAGTTTCGGTGTTCTTTTTGTCCAACGGGCATCAACGTCTTTCTGGCACAGCTTGAATTTCTTGGGCGCTTGTTGCCACTCGGCCGGGGTCTCCCCCGCCTTGATCTGCGTGTTCTCTTCGCGTGTGTTGCGCTGGCGCGGCACCTCGACAAAGGGGGCATCAATCATCTGTCCTGCCCGTGCCACGTAGCCTCGGGTTGCCAGTTGCTCGTGGAAACGCGCAAACAGATCCTCCACTAGATTTAACTCCTTGAGGTGTTCCCGAAACAGCCACACGGTCTTGGCATCAGGTACCCGATATTCAAGCTGCAATCCCAGAAACCGCATGAACGACAGCCGATCGCGTATCGGGTACTCGATGCGATCATCTGAGAGATTGTTCAGTTGCGGCAAGCACCAGCAGC
>JBCKLP010000223.1:0-3785 GCA_038903735.1 Burkholderiales bacterium
TATTTCTTTTTTGGTATTGATAATTGATAATTATGTCCAGTAGCTATGCACTTCTATTCTTAAATTATCAAGATTGTCAGGCATAAGAATACCCGCCCCTTATCGCCGCAACCGGCCCGGGTGCCGTCGTTCAATCCATCCGGTCTTTGGCTACCGGGTTTGTTGAAACGATCAATAATCCCCCACCGCGACAAAAAAAGGAGCGCTGCCATGAATCACATCATCCGATTGGTCCTGCTTGCGGCTGCAAGCCTGTGCCCGGCGTTCGCCATTGCCCAAGCCTATCCCGCCAAACCGGTGCGCATGATCATCACCTTCCCGCCGGGCGGCCCCACCGATATCGCCGCGCGCCTGATCGCCGCAAAAACCGGCGAGGGCCTCGGCCAGCCGGTGCTTCCCGATAACCGCGCCGGCGCCAGCGGCGTCATCGCCGCCGAGGTCGCAGCGCGCGCAGCACCCGACGGTTACACCATGCTGCTCACACCGATCAGTTCGCACCTGATCCCGTTTTTCATCGCGAAGAAGCACCCTTTCCATCCGGTCAACGACTTCACCCTGATCTGCAACGCGACCGAATCCTCCAGCGGCGTGGTAGTCAACAGCGCGATGCCGGTGCATTCGCTGAAAGACCTGATAGACCTTGCCAAACGCGAGCCGGGCAAGCTCACTTATTCCAGCGCCGGCATAGGCACCCTCTTCCACCTGACAGGCGAACTCTTCAAGCAGGCCGCCGGCGTGGACATGGTGCACATCCCCTACAAGGGCGCGGCACAGGCACTGACCGACCTTGCCAGCGGACAGATATCGGTCACCTTCAGCATCCTCGCCCCGGTGCTCTCGCATGTGCGCACGGGCAAGGTCCGGCTGATCGCCATCATGGAGGGCGCGCGCAATGCCTCGCATCCCGATGTCGCCACCGTCGCCGAGACCCTGCCCGGTTTCCAGAAGCTGGGCGGGGGTCTTGGGTTCTTCGGGCCGGCCGGACTGCCGCGGCCCATCGTGCAACGCCTGAATGCCGAAATCTCCAAAGCCGTCTTCGACCCCGAGGTGCGCGCGAAGCTGGAGGGCTTTGGTTTCCGCGTGACCACCAGCACGCCGGAGGAATTTGCCGCGCTGATGAAAACCGAATTCCAAACCTATGCGAATGCGGTGAAGGTGGCGGGTTTGCGGCAGGAGTAGGCCAAATCGGCGCGCCAGCGCGTCGATCGCTCCAATGAAGAACGCAGATTCAGATTCCCGGCGTGTTCCCATGTTGATAGCCCAGATCAGCGACACACATGTCACCGAACCCGGCGCGCCGCTCGAAAAACGCTTCGCGACGGCAGCGCGGCTGGAGCAGGCGGTCGCGCACCTGCTGTCACTCTCGCAGCCGCCGGACGCGGTGCTGGTCACCGGGGACTGCGTCAATAGCGGCAGTCCCGCCGAGTACCTGCGCTTTCGCGAACTGCTCGCGCCGCTGCCCATGCCGGTGTATGTGATCCCCGGCAATCACGAGCACCGAGAAAACCTGCGCGCGGCGTTTGGCAATCAGGGCGTTCAACATCACCAGGATTTCATTCAGTACGTGGTGAGCCTGGGGGCGTTGCGCCTGATTGCGCTGGACACCCACGTTCCGGGCGAAGACGGCGGCCGGCTGTGCGAGAAGCGCCTGCGCTGGCTCGCCGAACGCCTGGCCGAAGACAGCGACACGCGCGTCTTCATCTTCCAGCACCATCCGCCGTTTTCCATCGGGGTGCCGCTGCTGGATCGCACCGGCCTCGATGGCATCGAAGCCGACGCACGCATCATTGGCGGCTGGTCATCCAGCATGTGCTGCCCAATGGCTTCCGGCGTGCCCGCAACTTCGGCATTCTGCATCCCAATTGCAAGCGTCTGATCGCGTTGCTGCACCAGCTGCTGAAGTTCATTCCGGGCCAAGCCGCGGCCTGGGTCAAGCAACGGCCCCCGATCCTGTGCGCTTGCTGCGGGGCCGTGATGAAGATCGTGAAAACGCAAATTCGATCCGGGCTCCCGCAGGACAGTCCGGGGCCCATTGCCGCTCAGGGGGCTCACTGCCCCCCCCCCCCTGTAAGCGCATCGCTCCCCGGCAAGCGGTGGGAGGTCGGCACCCACAAGCCGAGGGGCAGGCTCGCCTGAAATCGGGGTTCGCCAGATCATGAATGCCGCAATCGCACCTCGGCTGCCGCGCCGCCACGCAGAACACGGGCGATCCGGCGCCCGTCCTCCCGGTGAAACCGCGAAACCGGGACATTTCCCTGATACATATTTTCTATGAGACCCGCATCGCGGGGCTCACCGACCGGGCTCGTCCAACAAACGGTTCACCTTGCAGACGATTTGTCAATATTCGATTCCCGTTAAAATTCCCGTTAAAATGGTTGATGATGTCTTGGTCATTCTTTTACAATTGGTGTCCAACTAACGCTGAAACTTGCCCCCTCATTCGTTAGATGCAGCGCCTCCAACAAACGACGGTGTCTGGCAAAGCACATAGGAGCGGATGTAGGTTTCCGGAATATTGTTACCTGTAGATAGAACCCTGAGCTCTGTTTTTTTCGGTCTTGGTTTTGGGAAGGGTCTCAGATCTTTTATCGTGACAACGGTCCGCCATCCGGCCTCCGTTGTCGGTGAAATTGCGCTAATAGTTGCCTGATAGAGAAGTTCGCGAGTTTTCTCCGCAGCGGCAAAGACGATCGGCAAACTGCAGCCGCTTGCTTTTGCCTTTGCAAGATGCGCGGTCGCCGAAACCCAAGCCTTGCCTTCCTTAAATTGCTCTGTACCACCTTCACGAAACATTGCGTGCAGTCTGTCGGATTGCACGATCGTGTACACAGTCACTGGCATTTGTTTCATTTCATCCTTCCAGTTCGGATTCGGCATCTAACGTGGAAGGTCATCGGCCGCCCGCTTACGGGCGGTCCGGTGCGGCGCAATGTTAGACAGCACGCTGCATACGCACATTGTATTCTCCTTAAAACTCCGGATGCTCCCGCTTACGGTCCCAGTGCTTCACCTCGATGACGCGACCAAGGTGAAATTGGAGTTCGCTATTGCGCCGGTCCTTTACTACCCGTGTGACTTCGATTGTGGCCTCTGGCACTGGCGGGAGCATTCCGTTCAGGAGACGGATGTTGAATGGGGAGCGGCCAACCTTGGCGAGGCGGCGTATCCAGTGATCAGACATGGCGCGATACTCGATGCCCTTGCGTCGTGGAGTACTCAGGATCGCCGCGAAAAACTGTCGCTTGATGTTCATGACAAGCGTGGGTTTGGCATAGATGGTCGTCCCATTGGCTTTCTGCCCAGGTTGTTCGATTCCTCGCTTAAGTTTTTTCACTCGCAGAATCCATAGGCCATCGCGACTCCCTCTCGGATTTGCGCGACCTACGACGCCCGCTTTCCAAAGGCTGTTCAAGGCACTTCGCACAGTGTGCTTCCATTCAGGTTGCTACGAGTGTCCGCTTCTACAGTTTTCAGCGCAAAGGTAGTGGTCATTGCAGAGATTCGGGAACCTTCGTTTGACCGCCGAGTAAATGTCTGGCAGCTCGCAATCGGAACGACCGACAAATGCGAAAGCTGTGCTCATCAAATTGTGGTACAGCGTCTCAAGCTCTGGTTTCTTCGCCATTGTCCCCTCCGCGTGCTCTGCCAATGTGCTGTCTAACGTTCCGGTTCAGGCGCGGGCGCTTGCGCCGCGTCGCTCTGCAACCGGGGGTTGGGCGACCCACTATCCATGAGAAGTCTCGTAGATTATTTCCGCCCATTTCTCGAAGCATTCGCGTCTT
>JBCKLP010000224.1:0-3773 GCA_038903735.1 Burkholderiales bacterium
ATCAAGGCTACCAAAGCCCAGATCAATGCGTTCGAGAAAGCCCTTGACCAGTACCGACTTGATACCGGTCGCTACCCCAGCACCGAGCAGGGATTGAATTCGCTGGTCGCCAAGCCGGCCAATGAGCCGAAATGGCAGGGGCCTTACCTGAGCAAAGCCGTTCCTGCCGATCCCTGGGGCAATCCCTACCAGTATCGCCAGCCTGGTGAGCACGGCGAGGTCGATATCTGGTCATTCGGCAAAGACGGGCAGGCCGGCGGCGACGGCGAGGCCGCCGACGTCACCAACTGGTGATCTGATCGCAATGCAATTCAAGCTGACTGTCTACCGGGATCCGGACGGTGTGAGTTCGATCTTGCTCGATGCGCCGGATGAATCCGCGGCATCGCGTCTGGCCATCGAACGCGGCTATTCGGTGCTTTCGGCCCGCCAAAGCAGCGGACAGATCTTCTGGCGCAGGGCGGGTGGGGCATTTCCACTGCTGCTGGTCAGCCACGAATTGCTCGCGCTGTTGCGAGCCGGGCTCAACCTGGTCGAAGCCATCGAGACGCTGGCGGAAAAGGAGCAGGTGCGCTCGACCAAGGCGGTACTGGACCAAATTCTGAGCGAGTTGTACTCGGGAAAGCCCCTTTCCCTCGCTCTGGAGGCGATTCCGTTCGCCTTTCCTGCGCTATATATCGCCACCATCCGCGCCAGCGAGCGTACCGGCGACATTGACAGGGCCCTGGAGCGCTATGTGGTCTACGCCACCCAGATCGAGCAGGTTCGCAACAAGGTGGTCAATGCCATGATCTACCCGATGTTGCTGCTCATCGTCGGCGGCCTTGTCACCCTGTTCTTGCTCGGTTACGTAGTGCCCAAGTTCAGCAGGATTTTCGACGAGCGCGGCACCGAACTGCCGCTCGCGACGCGATTGCTGATCGATTGGGGCAGCCTGCTTAACGAGTACACTTGGCAGGCAGGCTTTATGCTCGTCGCGCTGGTGATATTCCTCGTCCTCGCCGTGGCCCGCACCGAAGTGCGCGCCTTCCTCGTCCGGCAGTTGTGGAAAGTTCCGGGTGCAGGGGAAAAAATGCGCCTTTTCCAGCTGGCTCGAATGTATCGCACGCTGGGCATGCTGGTGCAGGGCGGGATGCCGGTGGTGGCCTCGCTTGGCATGGTGCACGGGCTGCTCGACCCGGCCTTGCGCGGGCAGCTTGCGGCCGCAACCAGGCGGATCAGCGACGGCGGCGCCACCTCGGATGCCATGCTCGGGGAGGGCCTGTCCACCCCGGTGGCAACCCGCATGCTGCGTGTGGGCGAACAGACCGGTGACCTTGGGAGCATGATGGAGCGCATCGCTTCCTTTTATGACGATGAGCTGGCGCGCGCCGCTGAAATCTTCACACGCACCTTCGAGCCCGCCCTCATGGTACTCATCGGCGTTATCATCGGCTCCATTGTGATACTCATGTACCTGCCGATCTTCGAACTAGCGTCGAGTCTGGAGTGACCGTGGCAAGCACTCTGGCGTCGATCGATATCCGCCGTGCCGCTGCCTTGGCACGCCAGTCCGGGCAGGCTGTGGGAAGGGTGCTTGAGGAACAGTTCGGGCTGAGCCCTGCCGAGGCGCTAAACGCGCTGGCGGACCAGTACTGCTATCCGCTGCTCGGCATGGAGCAGATGCTGTGCCTTGAACCGGCTTTTGACTTGATCGCCTATTCCGATGCGGCAAAACGCCAGTGCTTGGCATTTCGCGATGAGAGTGGCAGGCTGTTGGGAGTGCTGGCGGACCCGACGGCAGTGGAGGTGCAGGAATGGGCCGAGACGCTTGCCGGGCGGCCGATGGACTGGCATCTGTGCCACCCTGCCGATTTGGGCGCCTTTCTGTCCCGCACCGAGGAGAGCATGCGCGCGCTGCAAAGCGCGGTGGAAGGGGTGGCGGTATCGCGCGTCTCCACAGCGGCCGGGGAGGATATTTCGCTGCAATCCATCAGCGAAGCCTCGAGCAGCGTCGTCAGGCTGGTCAATTCCACGCTCTATGATGCGCTCAAGGCCGGCGCCAGCGACATCCACCTTGAGACGGTCATCGAGGGGATGGTGATCAAGTACCGGATCGACGGGGTCCTGAGCGTTGCCGGCAAGGTGGGGGACGTCACCCATGCCGACCAGGTGATCTCGCGCATCAAGGTGATGTCCGAACTCGATATCGCCGAGCGGCGTGTGCCCCAGGACGGGCGCTTCAAGGCGGCGGTGCGCGGCCGCGATATCGATTTTCGCGTCTCGGTGATGCCGAGCATCTTCGGCGAAGACGCAGTGATCCGCATTCTGGACAAGGAGTCGCTAACCGACCGCGTCACGGGACTGCGCCTGGACAAGCTCGGCTTCGACGAGCACATGCTCGCCGTGCTGCGCAAACTCTCCCGAGAGCCCTACGGCATGCTACTGGTGACCGGCCCGACCGGCAGCGGCAAGACCACCACGCTGTATGCCGCGCTCACGGAAATCAACACCGGCGAGGACAAGATAATCACCATCGAGGACCCGGTCGAGTACCAGCTCCCCGGGGTGTTGCAGATACCGGTCAACGAAAAAAAAGGCCTCACCTTCGCCCGCGGTCTGCGCTCCATCCTGCGCCACGACCCGGACAAGATCATGGTGGGTGAAATTCGCGATCCGGAAACCGCGCAGATCGCGATCCAGTCCGCGCTCACCGGCCACCTGGTATTCACCACAGTACATGCCAACAACGTGTTCGACGTGATCGGCCGCATGATCCATATGGGAATAGACCCCTACAGCTTTGTCGCCGCCCTGAACGGCATTGCCGCGCAGCGCCTGATCCGGCTGGTTTGCCCGGCGTGCGCGGAGGACGAACAGCCGGACGAAGCGCTGCTGGCCGCTTCCGGACTATCTGCCGAAGCCGCGCGCGGCTACCGCTTTCGCGTCGGTCGGGGATGTGGCCAGTGCCGCGGCAGCGGCTACCGCGGCCGCAAGGCGATCGCCGAATACCTGGTGATGAACGACGAGTTGCGCGAATTGATTGTTTCGCGCGAGTCGATTCGCAGCCTGAAGGCAGCCGCGGCGCGAAACGGCACCAAACTGCTGCGCGAAGCCGCCCTGGAACTGGTGAAACGCGGCGAAACCACGCTGCAGGAAATCAACCGCGTCACCTTCGTGTCCTGAGCGCCGCAGATTCGCGGGGCAGGAGTGTCACCACTCGCGGTAGGGTATGCCGTTAATGCCGACGCCCGGATTCTGCGAATGGACGTCGTAGACGTCATCACCCGGCTTGGGTTCTTCCGGAGGGCTGGCATAACTGCGCTTGCCCCAGCTTGCCGCGCCCGCAAGACCAGGCGGGGCCATGGGATCAGCCGGAATCCGCCTTAAAAAATATATTTTTGCCTTGGTCGGGCTGCGCAGGTCTTCGACGCCCTCGGCAAGCAGTTCTAGCTTGGGTGGGTAGCCGCTTTCCCCCACCTTCTTGGCGACCCGGCCCTCGTCCGCGGCGCGCTTGTAGGCGTCGATTCCATCGCGTATCTGGCGCAGGTTGTAGCGCAGATCCTGCTCCTTGGTGCGCTTGTAGGCCAGTTCGGCCACGGGAACCGCGATGGTGGCGAGGATGCCCAGCACTGCCAGCGTGACCACCAGTTCTATCATGGTGAAGCCGCAACGCGCGTTTTGCGAGGCGCGCGGGATGACCTGGTTCTTTTTCCCGCAGATGCGGGAAATTCCGCGGGAAAGAAAATCGGCAGCGAAGTTCATTCGCTGCCGTGGGCGGGTACCGCTCAGAA
>JBCKLP010000225.1:0-3764 GCA_038903735.1 Burkholderiales bacterium
ACCGAGAGCCATTGAGACAACTTGAGACTTTTATTTATTTACGCCGCCTAAGATCAACTGGCAGCGTAATTGCAAAGGGGCCGCGAGGCCCCTTTTTCATCCCTTTGCCGGCAACGGCAGCTCGTCTTCCGGCGACGCGCCGAAGAATCCACGGCGCAACTTCACCAGCCGGTCGCGCGCCAGTGCGGCCTTCTCGAATTCCAGGTTGCGGGCATGCTCCTGCATCTGCTTTTCCAGCAACTTGATCTCGCGCGCCATTTCCTTTTCCGACATGGTGTCATAGCGCGCCTGGTCCTGCGCCGCATTGAGTTCCAGCTGTGCCTGCTGCGGGTCGTAGATGCCGTCAATCATGTCGCGCACCTGCTTGATGATGCCCCTGGGCGTGATCGCGTTGGCCGTATTGAACTCCACCTGCCTGCTGCGCCGCCGGTCGGTTTCGCCGATGGCGCGTTTCATGGAGTCGGTGATGCGGTCAGCGTAGAGAATGGCCTTGCCGTTGATATGCCGGGCAGCGCGTCCTATGGTCTGGATCAGCGCGCGCTCGGAGCGCAGGAAGCCTTCCTTGTCGGCATCGAGAATCGCCACCAGCGAAACCTCCGGCAGGTCCAGCCCCTCGCGTAGCAGGTTGATCCCCACCAGCACATCGAACACGCCCAGGCGCAGGTCGCGGATGATTTCCACCCGCTCCACGGTATCCACCTCGGAGTGCAGGTAACGCACCTTGACGCCATGCTCGGCCAGGTATTCGGTCAGCTCCTCCGACATGCGCTTGGTGAGGGTGGTAACGAGCACGCGCTCCTTGACCGCCACGCGCAGGGTGATTTCCGACATCAGATCGTCCACCTGCGTCGACGCGGGTCGCACTTCAAGATCGGGGTCGATAAGTCCGGTGGGCCGCACCAATTGCTCGACGATCTGCCCCGACTGGCGGCGCTCGTAATCAGCCGGCGTGGCCGAAACGAATATGGTCTGGCGCATCACGTGCTCGAACTCGTCAAAGCGCAGCGGCCGGTTGTCCAGCGCCGAGGGCAGGCGGAAACCGAAATTAACCAGGTTTTCCTTGCGCGAGCGATCGCCCTTGTACATTCCACCGAGCTGGCCGATGGTGACATGGCTCTCGTCGATGATCATCAGCGCGTTGGCGGACAGGTAGTCGATCAGGGTTGGCGGCGGCTCGCCCGGATTCCTGCCCGACAGGTGGCGCGAATAATTTTCGATGCCCTTGCAGAAGCCCAGCTCCACCAGCATCTCCAGGTCGAAGCGGGTGCGCTGCTCGATGCGCTGCGCCTCCACCAGTTTTCCGGCGTCACTGAAGGTGGTGATCCTTTCGGCCAGCTCGATCTTGATCGCATCGATCGCCCGCAGCGTGGTTTCGCGTGGCGTCACGTAGTGGCTGGAGGGATAGACCGTGAAGCGCGGCACGCGCTGGTGCGCATGCCCGGTCAACGGATCGAACAGGGTGAGCGTATCCACCTCGTCATCGAACAGTTCCAGGCGCACGGCCGTCTCGGAGTTCTCCGCCGGGAACACATCGATCACATCGCCGCGCACGCGAAAGGTGCCGCGCCGGAAGTCCATGTCATTGCGCTCGTACTGCATCGCCGTCAGCCGCGCGATCACCTCACGCTGGCTGATTTTTTCCTTCTCGCGCAGGTGCAGGATCATGCCGTGGTAATCCACCGGATTGCCGATACCGTAGATGCAGGACACCGTGCCCACAATGATAGTGTCCTTGCGCTCCAGCAGCGACTTGGTGGCCGACAGGCGCATCTGCTCGATATGCTCGTTGATCGCGGAATCCTTTTCGATATAAAGGTCCCGCGAAGGCACATAGGCTTCCGGCTGGTAATAGTCGTAATAGGAGACGAAGTACTCCACCGCGTTCTCGGGGAAGAAATTGCGGAATTCGCCGTACAACTGGGCGGCCAGCGTCTTGTTGGGCGCCAGCACCAGGGCCGGCCGTCCGAGCTGGGCGATCACATTGGCCATAGTGAAGGTCTTGCCCGAGCCGGTCACCCCCAGCAAGGTCTGGTAGGAAAGGCCGTCACGGATACCCTCCAGCAGTTTTTCAATGGCTTGGGGCTGGTCGCCGGCCGGTTTGAAATCCTGGTTGAGCTTGAATGGGCTGTTGGGAAAAGTTATGAGCACGGGTACAATGTGCACTGCAACAAACCTTGTATCCTAACACTATGAATGCTCCCCACACCCCATCCCCCCTTGCAGCCGTACCAATGGCCCCGAAAGACCCCATTCTGGGGGTCACCGAGGTCTATAACAGCGACCCCAACCCGAAAAAGGTCAACCTGGGTGTCGGTATTTATTACGACGACAATGGCAAGGTGCCGGTGCTGGAATGCGTGCGGCGCGCCGAGCGCCAGTTGGTGGAGACGGCTGCGTCGCGTCCCTACCTGCCCATCGACGGCCTGCCCGCCTATGACGCGGCCGTGCAATCGCTGGTGTTCGGCAAGGACTGCGCGGCGCTGAAGGAAAAACGCATCGTCACGGTGCAGGCCCTGGGCGGCACCGGCGGGCTCAAGATTGGCGCCGATTTCCTGCGCCGCATCGCCCCGCAGGCCGAGGTGTGGATCAGCGACCCGAGCTGGGAGAACCACCGCGCACTGTTCGAAGGCGCCGGATTCAAAGTCAACAACTATCCCTATTACGACCCGACGAGCCACGACCTGCAATTCAGCACTATGCTCGACGCACTCAATGCCATGCCGGCGGGCGCCATCGTGGTACTGCATGTCTGCTGCCACAACCCCACCGGCGCAGACATCGCGCCCGAACAATGGAAGGACGTCATCCAGGCGGTGCGCTCGCGCGGCCTGCTGCCGTTCCTGGACTTCGCCTACCAGGGCTTTGCTGACGGCATCGATGACGACAACCTCGGCGTGCGCCTGTTCGCCGAAACACCCGGCCCGATATTCGTCTCCAGCTCGTTCTCGAAATCGCTGTCGCTCTATGGCGAGCGCGTCGGCGCCCTCTCCATAGTTGCCGAAAGCACCGACGAAGCCGCGCGTGCTCTCTCGCAACTGAAGCGCGTCGTTCGCACCAACTATTCCAATCCGCCGACTCACGGCTCCAAGACCGTCGCCGCAGTGCTCACCACGCCCGAACTGCGTGAGCTGTGGGTGCAGGAACTGGGCGGCATGCGCGAGCGCATCCGCGACATGCGCCGCCAGTTCGTGGAGAAGCTGAAAGCGCGTGTGCCCGGCTCCGATTTCGGATTCGTCATGCAGCAGCGCGGCATGTTCTCCTACTCAGGCCTGACCGCGAAACAGGTGGACCGCCTGCGCGAAGAGTATTCGGTGTACGCCATCGACACCGGACGCATCTGCGTGGCCGCGATCAATGCCAAGAACATCGATTACATCGTCGAAGCGGTCGCCCAGGTCATCGTCTGAGCGCCTCGCATCCATTTGAATAAAAGGCGTTTCCGGCTGTTTTCGGATTGACCGCAAGCGCCTGTCTGACTAAAATACGGGCCTCACGCTCAAGGTCGCAAGGTTGGCAGCGCGACCATCAAGACTCCCAATTCCCCGATAGCTCAGCTGGTAGAGCGACGGACTGTTAATCCGCAGGTCCCAGGTTCGAGCCCTGGTCGGGGAGCCACTAAATCAATAGGTTACGATAATCTGTCCGTAGGCAATTGGAAAAAACAGCGCCCTGTTATCCGTCTGTTATCCGTAGCCGCAGGAATCGACGCGTTCCCTGACTGTATCGCGCGGCATTGGAAGGCATAGAACTTCGTTAGATGCGGT
>JBCKLP010000226.1:0-3745 GCA_038903735.1 Burkholderiales bacterium
GCAAGGAATTCAAACTCATCTACGACAGCGGCGGTGGGAAGATGGTGAAAAACGTCCCGGTCGCACCGGCCGAGCGCGCGAAACTGGCGCTCACCGACGACGAGGTGCTGCAACTCGCGCGCTGGGGCTGCATCGTCGAAGACCATTACTCCGCGCGGCGCGGCGCCCCGTCCCCGATGGACCTGGAATGGGCCAAGGACGGTAACAGCGGAGAACTCTTTATCGTGCAGGCCAGGCCCGAGACGGTGCACTCGCACAGGAACCCCGATGTGCTGGAAACCTACCGGCTCGGGCAGCGCAGCGCCGTGCTTGCCAGCGGGCGCAGCGTCGGCGAAAAGATCGCGACCGGCCGCGTGCGCGTCATCAGGAACGCACAGTTCATCGCCGAGTTCCAGGAAGGCGAAGTGCTGGTCACCGACAAGACCGACCCGGACTGGCAGCCCATCATGAAAATGGCGTCCGCCATCATCACCAACCGCGGCGGCCGCACCTGCCATGCCGCCATCGTCAGCCGCGAACTCGGCGTGCCCGCCATCGTCGGCACGGAGCGAGGCACGGAGGCGCTCACGAATGGCCGGATGGTCACCGTGAGTTGCGCCGAGGGCGATGCGGGTTTCGTCTATGACGGCGAGCTGCCGTTCGCCGTGGAGCGCACCGACCTCAAGGCCCTGGGCAAGCCGCGCACCAAGGTGATGATGAACCTGGCCAATCCGGAGGAGGCCTTCTCGCTTTCGTTCATCCCCAACGACGGCGTCGGCCTGGCGCGCATGGAGTTCATCGTCACGAGCACCATCAAGACGCATCCGCTTGCGCTTATCCACTTCGACCAGCTCGCCGATGGCGCGGCCAAGGCTGAGATCGAGCGCCTGACCGCGGGCTACGTGGACAAGCCGCAGTACTTCGTCGATAAGCTCGCGCAAGGCGTCGCCATGCTGGCTGCCGCGTTCTATCCGAAGGATGTCATTCTGCGCCTGAGCGATTTCAAAACCAACGAGTACGCCAATCTCATCGGCGGCAGCGCGTTCGAGCCGCACGAGGAAAACCCGATGATCGGCTTCCGCGGCGCGAGCCGCTACTACCACCCGCGCTACCAGGCCGGCTTTGCGCTGGAGTGCCGCGCCGTGAAGAAGGTGCGCGAGGAGATGGGCCTCACCAATCTCAAGCTGATGATCCCCTTCTGCCGCACCGTCGAGGAGGGCCTGCGCGTGCAGGCGGAGATGACCAAACACGGCCTGCGGCGCGGCGAGAACGGGCTGGAGATTTACGTCATGTGCGAAATCCCCAGCAACGTCGTCCTGGCCGAAGAGTTCGCCGACATCTTCGACGGCTTCAGCATCGGCTCGAACGACCTGACGCAACTCATACTCGGGGTGGATCGCGACAGCGAAATCGTTGCGCCCATTTTCGATGAACGCAACCCGGCCGTGAAGAAAATGATCGCCCAGGTCATCGCCACCTGTCGCGCCAGGGGCCGCAAAATCGGCATCTGCGGCCAGGCGCCCAGCGACTACCCGGAATTCGCGCAATTCCTCGTCGAACAAGGCATCGACAGCATCTCGCTCAATCCCGACACGGTGTTGAAGACGACGCTGGCGATCCTGGAAACCGAAGCCTCCATGAAAAACTCATGAGGATGCAGGGACAGCGCCGGGTCCCGAGTCCCGAAGCGTCCGCAGCGCGGCCCGCAGCCCCATGAGCCTCACGGAATTCGTTCTTCTCGCGTTCGGCTCGTTGTTCGTGATCATCGATCCGGTCGCGTTGGCGCCCTTGTTCCTGGCGATGACGCAGCGCGACGCGCCCGCCCAGCGCATTCGAACCGCACGCATGGCCTGCACGGTCGCCGCGGCCGTGCTCATCGCGTTCGCCCTGGTCGGCCAGTGGCTCTTAAAGGTCCTGAGCATCACGCTGCCGGCATTCCAGATGGCCGGCAGCGTCGTGCTGTTCCTGATCGCCCTCGACATGTTGCGGGCGCGGCGCTCGCCCGTGCAGGAGACCGCCGAGGAAATCGACGAGGGACTGGCCAAGGCGGAAATCGCCATCTCACCGCTGGGCATTCCCATGCTGGCCGGACCGGGCGCGATCTCCACCATCATCCTGCTGCAGGGCAAGGCAGCGGGGTTTGCACAACACAGCGCTCTGCTGGTGTGCATCGTCGCCGTCTGCGCCGCGAGTTATGTCATTCTCAGCTTGTCGGCCCACGGCGCCCGATGGGTCAGCCCGCTCGTGATGAGATTGACGACGCGACTGATGGGGTTGCTGCTCACGGCGATTGCCTTCCAGTTCTTCATCAACGCGCTGCAAGCGCTGAAGATGATCCCCGCGTGACCACGAAATCGCGTTGCCCATGGAGCCGCCCCTGCTGAACCACCCTCAAGCGGCCGCGATTCGGGTACGCTCAAAAAAGGTGACGGTCGGCAGCACCCCCCGGCCCTTCATGCCAACCGCCAACTGAATGGAATCAAACAATCAGGCCACTCCACCGGCCATCGTCCGGCGCGCGCGCACCTGGGCCGCGCCGCTGGCGCCTCGCGCTCATCGCCGCGCTTACCCTGGCGGCGCTCCTTGCGGTCCTCGCGCTGCCGCCGATCCCTCAGCCGCAGTCGTACCACGATTTCGCCGAGCAGCGCTGGATGTTGGGCGTTCCCCATTTCCTCGACGTCGTTTCTAACGCCGCCCTGGTTCTCGCCGGCGCCGCGGGCTTGTGGTTTCTCGCGGGGCGCGGGCGCCTGCGCGCAGACCTGGGATCGCAAGCCCTGGCTGGTTTTCTTTCTCGGCGCACTGCTCACCGGGCTCGGGTCCGCCTGGTACCACTGGCTGCCGGATACCGGACGGCTCGTATGGGACCGCCTGCCGATGACGCTGATCTTCATGTCGTTCCTCGCCACCGCGCTCGGCGAGCGCATTTCCGCCCGCGCAGGGCGCCTGGGCCTCACGCCGCTCCTCGCTCTGGGAATCGCCAGCGTGATTCTCTGGCACGCGGGCGTGCAGCGCGGCGCCGGCGACCTGCGCCTGTACGGATTCGTGCAGTTCTACGCCGCCCTGATGGTCACCGTCATCGTGCTGCTCTTTCCCTCCCCATGGGACAAAGACCGGGAGATCCTCGAAGCGCTGGGGCTTTACACACTCGCCATGCTGTGCGGCGAACTGCTCGACGCGCAGATCTTCGCCCTCGGGCAGATCGTGAGCGGGCACACGCTCAAACACCTCCTCGCCGGCGCCGCAGTGTACCGGGTGCTGCGCATGCTGGCGGCGCGCCGGACCCACAGGCGTCTCGACACCTATTCGTGGGACTAGCCGGCCGTGCCCAAACGCCCTCTCGCCGCGCTCTGGCCGGCTGTGCTGCTCGCCGCCCTGATCGGGCTCGGCCTCGCGGCGCACTTCCTCGAACTGTTCGAGTGGCGCGACGCGCTTGCCTGGGCTCGCGGCTACGCCCCGCGCTGGTGGCTGCCGCTCGCTTTGATTCTGCTCCAAGCGGTGCTGTTCATGTTCGCGCAGTTCATGTTCGCGCAGGGTGCGATTCAAACTGATGTGAAGTATTCTCCTATCCAAACTTACCAACCAGAGAAAGGCAAGAGCAATGACCAATACACAACTGAGTACGCAAGAGTTGGTCAGGCGCCTGGAGGCGCACCCGCACATGCGAGAGCGGATTGCGTTGCTGCTGACGGTGGTGGAGGATGAATCGGGCGAGTTGAAGCTGGCCGACGATGCTTAAGGATCGGGTCATTGAAGAGATACGGCGCAT
>JBCKLP010000227.1:0-3735 GCA_038903735.1 Burkholderiales bacterium
TGCCTTACCGGGCGGAGGTGCTGTCGATTCCCATTTTCCCAATCCGAGTATGTGCAGCATTTCCATCGCGGTTGTGAAATCGACTTTAAAGGAGGACGGGATCCCCTCTGGGGCTGGGTTCACTGTAATGGTGACGGGTTGTCCATTGTTGTACATGACATTCACCTCCTTTTTATGTGCTTAACGCGGTGCCCGAAGGTGATGACACGCCCATCGTGGCTACTTTCGACTTTGTAGATATTGAAATACTCGACCATTTTGCTAACCGGGGCGCGACCAAACGCACGGTTCATCGCACGAATGCTGGCGTGGTTGAAGAAGCGAATTACGCCACCATGGCCGTCATACTGTTCCTCGCCGTATTGATCGAGCCACTGGTCAATCAGCGGTGGGATGCAACGCTGCTGTGCCCTGAGCTTAGCGTGTAAGGTCTCCATTGCAGGCTCACTTTGGCGGGCGACGACGTAGGTCGTCAGCCAAACACCAATCGGTATCCTTCCCGGGACGCTTGATAAGTAAGTCGCGCCAGGCATTTCTGTTCGTGCCAGCGGCAATGACCCGGGCTAATTCAGAGGGCGAGTAATGCTCTCCCTTGAACTCAATCTTGTTGCTCTTAACGGTCGCCTGCGAAATTTCCTTTTTGTATTCCATACGTATCAGCGTTCCATTGGGCAGGAAAAGAGGAGCCCAGTGGTATCCGCCCTTCGGATCCCCATACTCCGCAACAAAGCTTTCTGAGTCCGCTCGGGATGCTCGGTAGGCGTAATAGGCCTCGGACCACTCATCGTTCTCCGTGCGGTCCAAGTAGTCACGTATGACGTTCTCGATCCAATCGGAAATGTTTGCCGTCGGACCGGATCGAAGGAACATTTCCCCGATGATTTCCGAGTCGATGGGGATTGCGAGTTGGGGCATGGTTGGCTCCTGAGGTTTGAAGAACTTATCAGACCGCAGTATAGCAGTACTCATTAATGCTGTAAATAGTTAAATGCACTTCAGGAGTTCCCCTGCCATGACCTATTCTATTTTGGCTCCCAGTACGGAATATATAAGTAAATTAAACAATCTTAGTGAGAGTAAATACTCACATATAGTGCTGTGTGTCGATTTAATTGTCGTCATTGATAGGCCAAAGATCAAGGGGCAGCCACAAATTCCCTGGTCAGAGGCGAGTTATTCGGACAGCCAAAAGACTTAATGCGGCAGCAAACCGCCACTCGGAGTCCCTGTCCTGAAAGACGTATTGAACAGCGTAGCTCCAGTCTGCGCATTTTCAACCATCTTATATAGAAGCACACATTGTTGCCGCAGCCCTCAAACTGATCACTTTCCCGGCAATGCGCCGATCCAGACTTGACCATCATATCTGTTCGCGGAAGGCCGCCAGTCCTGGCTAAGCAGTCCGTTGTTCCTGGTCATCTTTCAACCGGCACTGGTGGTCAATTCGAGGCTGGCGTCAACACTCCATGTCGAAATCAAGCGAAGGATACAAATCAAGCGAAGGATACTTGCCACCGAACTACAGTGTAGTTACACTATGCCCATGAGCACACTTCGCTTCGAATGGGACCGCAGGAAGGCCGTGGCGAATCTGAAGAGGCACGGGGTGAGCTTCGAGGAAGCGAGGTCCATTTTTGTCGATGAACGTGCCAAATTGATTGACGATCCTGATCACTCCGAGGACGAGGATCGTTTTGTACTTCTTGGCTTGTGCAGCGCACTTCGATTGCTGCTCGTATGTCACTGCTATCGACAGGAAAGCAACGTCATTCGCATCATATCCGCGCGTAAGGCAAATGGCAGGGAATCCGATTTTTACTAGTTGAGGTATCACATGCGCAAAGATTACGACTTCTCGTCTGCGAGAAAGAATCCATACGCGGCACAACTGAAAAAGCAGATCACCATTCGCCTTGACGAAGAATCCATCGCCTACTTCAAGACAATTTCCGAGGAAGTTGGCGTTCCTTACCAAAGTCTCATCAATTTGTATTTGAGGGACTGCGCGAAATCGAATCGCAAGCTAAATCTCAACTGGAAGTAAATGTCTTCAACGTTACGGAAAGCCAACATCCGATTGTTGGCGACGCCTGAAAGCGTGCCTGATCGGAGCGCCAAGGCATTTCGACATTGATTGGACAATAGTGCCCAGCTTCGCCTGGACCAGGGAGCCGGACAGGGTTCGAACAAAGCTAACGGAGCGATAACCATGCAAAACCGAGCCACCCAAATCCGCGCCGGGTTGAACCACCCGGTGATCGACGGCGACGGCCACTGGATGGAGCCGATTCCGGTGTTCCTCGAGTGCTTGAGCGAGGCGGGCGGCCCTGCAGCGGTCGACCGGATCAGAAAGCACTGGCACCAGCAGGACGCCTGGTATCGCGCCAGCGCGGCAGAACGCCAGCACCATCGTCTGCGGCGCACCATCTGGTGGGGTGTGACCAGCAATACGCTCGACAAGGCAACGGCGCTGCTGCCGGCCCTCTTGAACGAGCGCCTGCCAGAACTGGGCATCGACTTCGCGCTGATGTATCCGAGCTTCGGCCTGCTCATCAACCCAATCACCGACGATGAACTGAGCCGGGCCGCGGCGCGTGCCTACAACGTGATGACGGCCGAAATGTTCGCGCCGTTCAAGACAAGGTTCGCGCCGGTGGCCGTCCTGCCTGCCCGCACGCCGCAGGCCGCTATCGAGGAACTGGAGTATGCCGTCGGCAAGCTCGGTTACAAGGCGGTGCTGCTGCGGGGGAACCAGGAGCGTGTCATCCCCGGCGCGGCCGAAGGCATCGACCCGCGCAAGGCCGACTGGTACTGCGACAACATCGCCCTGGACAGCCCCTATGATTACGATCCGTTGTGGCAGCGCTGCGTCGAACTCGGCGTGGCGGTGACCCAGCACTCCGGCAGCCCGCATTGGTCGGATCGCGCCTCGATCAGCAATTTCACCTACAACCACGTCGGCCACTTCGCCGAGGCGAATCACGCCTTCGCTCGCGGTGTGTTCCTCGGCGGCGTCACGCGCCGCTTTCCGAGCCTGAATTTCGGATTCATGGAAGGCGGCGTGAGCTGGGCCTGCCAGATGGTGGGTGACATGATCGAACACTGGGAGAAGCGCCGCCGCGCCGGGCTGGAGCACCCGAACAAGACCAGCGTCACCGAACTGCATAGCCTCATCGAGCGCTATGGCGATGGTCGCGTGAAAGCCAGTGCAGCGGCCATCATGGAGAGTCTCGACGCATTCCGGCCGGAGTGCAGCATCGAGGAACTCTCAAAGCCTGAGCACGTCACGGACGATTTCGAAGCGGCGGGCATCCGTTCGAAACAAGATGTACTCGATGTGTTCTCCGGCAATTTCTATTTCGGCTGCGAGGCGGACGACCGCGCCACCATGTGGGCCTTCGATCCCCGCATGGGCGTGCGGCTGCGTCCGGTGTTCAGCTCCGATTTCACCCATTTTGATGTGCCCGATTTCCGGGAGGTGATTCCCGAAGCCTTCGAGATGGTGGAAAAGGGTTTCGTGACGGAGCAGGATTTCCGCGAGTTCACCTTCACCAACGCCGCACGCCTGCATACCCGCAACAATCCGGCCTTCTTCAAGGGCACCGTTGTCGAGCAGGCGGTGGCCGATGAACTCGGATTCATGGCGCCGGCAAGCACAGGCTAACGGCGGGCGAGGCTTCAACAATTTGAAGCCGACGGGCCAAACAATGCCGCTACACCACGCTGATGCCTTGT
>JBCKLP010000228.1:0-3729 GCA_038903735.1 Burkholderiales bacterium
AACAATCCAACCACCTTGCCTTTGTCATCCAAGTCGATCTTGTTCGCGGAGGGCACCTTGGGCAGGCCCGGCATGGTCAGGATGTCACCACAGACCATCACCACAAACTCCGCGCCCGCCGCCAGCCTGACTTCGCGTATGTTGATGGAGTGGTTCTCCGGAGCGCCGCGCAACTGGGCGTCGGTGGAAAACGAGTACTGCGTTTTCGCCACGCACACCGGGTAATGGCCGTAGCCATCCTCCTGCAGCTTTTTGATCTGCCCGCGCACCTTGGAGTCTGCTGTGACTTCCGAGGCGCGATAGACTTTCTTCGCTATCTTGCCGATCTTCTCCCATAGCGTGTCCTGATCCTCGTACACCAGCGTGACCGTCGATTTCTGTTCGCAGAGCGCAACCACCTCATGCGCAAGATCGACGGCACCCTTGCCGCCGTCGCCCCAGTGCGTGGCAAGCACCACCGGCACACCGTATTTCGCCATGCGCGAGCGCAGCAGTTCGATCTCGGCATCCGTATCGCTGGTGAACTTGTTGATGGAGACGATGCAGGGAACGCCGTACACGTTCTTCACGTTGTCCACATGGCGCTCGAGGTTGGGCAACCCTTTCTCCAGCGCAGCGACATTTTCCTGGGTGATAGTCTTCAGGTCCGCGCCGCCGTGATACTTGAGCGCGCGCACCGTGGCGACGATCACCGCCGCCGAAGGGCGCAGGCCGGATTTTCGGCACTTGATATTGATGAATTTTTCCGCACCCAAGTCGGCGCCGAAGCCGGCCTCGGTTACCACGTAATCAGCCAGTTTCATTGCCGATTGCGTCGCAATCACGGTATTGCAACCGTGCGCGATGTTGGCAAAAGGCCCACCATGGATGAAGGCCGGGTTGTTTTCCACGGTCTGCACGAGATTCGGTGCCAGCGTGTCCTTCAGCAACACGGTCATCGCGCCATGCGCCTGCAGGTCGCTCGCGCGCACCGGTTTCTGGTCGCGGGTGTAGGCCACCACGATATTGCCCAGGCGCTTTTTCAGGTCGACAAGCGAAGTCGCAAGGCAGAATATCGCCATCACTTCGGAGGCCACCACGATATCGAATCCGTCCTGGCGCGGATAGCCGTTGCCCGGCCCGCCCAGTGATACCACCACGTCGCGCAGGGCACGATCATTCATGTCCACCACCCGCTTCCAGGCGATGCGGCGCACGTCAATCCCGAGTTCATTGCCGTGGTGGATATGGTTGTCCAGCAGCGCGGCGAGCAGGTTGTTGGCCAGCGCGATGGCGTTGAAATCGCCGGTGAAGTGCAGATTGATGTCCTCCATGGGCACCACCTGCGCATAGCCGCCACCCGCGGCGCCACCCTTCATGCCAAACACAGGCCCGAGCGAGGGTTCGCGCAGGCAGATCATGGCGCGCTTGCCGATGTGGTTGAGCGCGTCGCCCAAGCCCACCGTGGTGGTGGTCTTGCCTTCACCCGCGGGGGTCGGCGTCATTGCCGTCACCAGGATCAGCTTGGCATTGGGGCGCGGCTTCAGGCTGTCAAGGTAAGCCAGCGACACCTTGGCCTTGTAATGGCCATAGGGCTCCAGGTGCTCGTCGGATATGCCGAGCTTTTCCTGGGCCACCTTGGAAATTCGCTGCATTTTCGCGGCCTGGGCAATTTCGATATCGGACGGCATGAGTTCTCCCTCTTTCAAGTGTCTCGGATTAAATGTTTAACTTTTGTGTCACTTTAGCCGTCTGAAAGATTTCGCTGACGTCAGAGGCGGTTTTTCTGTAGGGTTCCTCCTGCTTGGGGGAACACCGTGGAACCCATTCTTTTTCGTTACCGCGCCCGTGATCTGAGGTCAGAGGACATTGCGCAGATCCGTGGGGCAATTGCTTCGCATTATGCGCGAGGCCGCAGTTTTATTGCGCGTGTTTTATTGCGCGAACGCTGTGTGAGCTGTGGGATTGGCGCCAGCCCAACGGGGGCTACAAGGAGTTTGCGGCGCGCGACCTGTTGCTGCGGCTGGAGGAGTCGGGGCTCATCGAGCTCACCGCCGCGCCAGCGAGTCAAGAGCAATGTTTCGAAGAAGAGTTTTGAAGAAGACCGTGTCGAAGAAGACCTAGGCCCAGATGCCGCGGTACACCCATCAGGAGCTCAGTGGGACGGTGGGGGACTTTGCCGCGCCCGTAATCGAGCAGGTGGGGGCGAGCGCACAGCGAACTGTGGGACCTGTGGGACTACCTGTTGCACCATTAGCACTACTTGGGGCGCCCCAAGCTGGTGGGTGTGGCCGAGCACCTCAAGCAAATGGTGTTCATCGATGGCCAAGTGGTGGCTTGCCTGGGGTGGGCCAGTGCGGGCCTGGAAGATCGCTGCGCGGAACCGTCACATCGGGTGGACCGAGCCGCTCAAGCGCACACGGCTGCACCTCATCGCCAATAACGTTCGCTTTCTGATCCTGCCCTGGGTGCGCGTAGCGCATCTGGCCTCCAAGGTGCTCGCCTTGAGTGTGCGTGCTCTGCCTGGGTGCTGGGAGCAGCGCTATGGCCATCGCGTGGTGTTGGCCGAGACCTTCGTGGATTGGTCGCGCTTTGCGGGCACCTGCTACTGGGCGGCCAATTGGCTGTGTGTCAATTGGCTGTGTGTGGGCCAGACCCAGGGGCATGCCAAACGGGGCAATGCGTATCATCACCACGGCGTGATCAAGGGCATCTATCTGTATCCCCTGGATCGGCATTGGCGGCAGGCACTCACCCGAGAGGATAACGCGACCCCAGAGGCTATCGCGCAGTGAATCGCGAGCAGGTCCTGGCGATCCTGGATCTGCCGCGCAGCCAAGCCCAGGCCGCGATTGTGGCCCTGTGGGAGAAAGCCGAACAGTGGGATCAACTGCGGGATCAACTGCGGGATCAACTGCGGGATCACCTGCAGAGCGCCTCCGGGCACACCAGTGTGAGCCCCACGACGCCCTCGGGCATGATCCCGGTGTACTTGAAAGTGCGCTCGCGCAAGCGGTGCAAGAAGCCGGGCCGAAAGCTCGGTCACCCCGGCGCCTGTCGCGCGGCGCCAAAGCGGAGTCACCGCGGCCTTGGCGCATTCGAGCCTCGGGCTGCGCTTTGTGGTCTATACCGCCTGGTGAGCATTATCTGGTGGGAGTCAGTGTAGGAAACTGCGTGAAAATCGCTGCAGTCTCCTTGGGATTTACAGTCAGCGCGGGCGGGTTGACCCAGGCGTGGAAGAACTTGGCGATGCTCCTGGAGAACCAATACGATGCGATTGGGCAAATCATCCGCACGAGCGCCGTACTGTACGCGGACGAGACCGGGTGGCGCATCAACGGGATGAGCTGCTGGTTGTGGGCTTTCGCAACGCGCCAATACTGCTACTACCTGATCGATCCCCGCCGCGGCGCTGCTGTAGTCAAACACGTGGTCAAACAAGTGCTCGGCACGCTGTTTCCAGGCATCCTCATCACCGACTTCTGGGGTGCTTACAACGCGATCGAAACACTGGCCAGGCAGCGGTGCTACTTTCATAGGTTCACCGAACTGCTCAAGGTGGACAAACTCAACGCCTCGGCCCCCTGGAAGCGCTTCCGGAAAACACTATCTATCTCGCTTCCTCAAAGATGCGGTGCGCCTGGGCGAGCAGCGAGAAGAACATGCGTCACCGATCTACGCGCGACGCAAGGCCAAGCTGCATAAACGCCTTGACCAACTGATCGCCGCAGCCTTCGAGGATGCCGATGC
>JBCKLP010000229.1:0-3719 GCA_038903735.1 Burkholderiales bacterium
CCAGCATGAAGCGGCGCAACTGCACGATGTGAATGTCACTCGATCCCAGGTGCTCGCGGCTGCGGTCGCTGATCGGGCCCATGCTCTCCTGGATGCCGCAATCCTGTATGCCAAAGCCCTTCAGGCCGGTGTAGGACCTGCCGCTTTTCTGCAGTTCGCGATCGATCAGGAAATCATTGGCCAGGTTGCGCACGCAATGGTCGCTGCCCGGCCCGGTTTCCGCGTGCATATAGCGCCACTCGCGCGAGGCCTGCATCTCCTCGTCGTTCAAGGGCCGCCGCGGCCGGTACTCGATGCTGTAGATCATGCAGTGCTCGTCGTCAATCGGCACCCAGGCATGCACGCCGGTGGGCACATCGCCCCGCCCCGCGATGATCTTGTGAAACGGCAGCGCCATGATACTGGCGCCCCAGGCGGTGCGCCCGCCCTCCAGGTCGCGACCGCTCCCCGAGACAAATCCGTAATCGGTGGTGGCAGTTTCATAATACTTTGGCAGCGTGCGCACGCCGCCGTCGGGCGTGTCACCACGATGCAGAAAAGCCAGGTGGCTGGTATCAAACCCGCCTTCGAGTGCCTGGAACCAGTTGCACTCCTGGATATGCCGGGTGGCGAAGCGATGCGAGGCCGGCACGGCCGCCCATTCGAAATCGGGCACCTCCGGCCGCAGTTCGGGTGGCCCCATATAGGTCCAGATGACGCCGCCGCGTTCCACACAAGGATAGGCAGTGACGCTGACGCGATCCTTGTAGGTGCTTGCCGCCGGTTCGCTCGGCATGTCGATGCAGCGGCCGGAAACGTCGAACTTCCAGCCGTGATACACACAGCGCAGGCCCGCTTCCTCGTTGCGGCCGAAAAAGAGGGATGCATTGCGATGCGGGCAACGCTCATCGACAAGGCCCACCCTGCCCCCGGTGTCCCTGAACGCCACCAATTTTTCACCCAGCAGTTTCACCCGCAGTGGCGGGCAATCGGGCTCCGGAAGGGCTTCCGAGAAAAGCGCGGGTATCCAGTAACGGCGAATGAAGCTGCCCATCGGCGTGCCGGGTCCCGTTCTCACCAGCAATTCATTGTCTTCATGTGAAAGCATGAGTCTCATCCTTCGGCTCAGGGCAACGCTCCGCAAAATGCTACCACAGCGGACTGGCGAAGGCCTTTGAATTCCCTTTGAATTCCTTTGTCGCCCAGGATCTGCAGTTCACGGTGAACATGATCCTTGACGCGATGAGGCAAAGTCTTGTCGATGGACGGCGCATTGAGATCCGTGCTTCGGCAGTTTCGATCTATCTCACCAGCCTCCTCGGGTGGGGCGCAATCCGAAGTCCGGGGAGAAGGTGCAAGTTTCGGCAAAGGTCACTCCGCGTTTCAAGCCGGGGCGGGAGATGCGCGAGCGGGTCAACGTGCCTCAAGCAGGTGTCAAAAAGAATCCTGGAAAAGGTAATGGTCTGGGGCTAGGATTACACCGGAGTGTCTTTCTGATCGATCAGTGCCTACCTGAAATTGTTGCCTGTGCAAGCTGAATTGCCCACATAGCGCGACCTGTCGGGCACGGGCTCCCAGCGAAAAACAGGTAGATGAGATAGGCTTTTGATATGGGGTATATTTGTGGGCTAGTCTTAGTCACATAAATTATAATATAATTAAAACAACATGTTACGTTCTTAAATGGAGGTCTCCCTCTCCGCCACCGCGACGCAAAGGGAATCAGACGGTTCCCGTGCTTTCAAGCATCCTGTCCCGCTCGTAAAGAGCATCCCCATTCAAAGCTTTCTCGCGCAATTGCAGCAATTGCGCGGCGACGCCTATGGCGATGGTGGCCGGTTCCTTGCCCTGCAGCGTGGAAATGCCGATGGGGCAGGTCATCCGTCCTGAATTCTCCACACCACGCTGTTGCCAGCGCCGCTCGAACCGCGAGCGCTTGCTTGCCGAGCCGATCAATCCGAACCAGGCAAAATCATCGCGCGCCAGTATGCGCGTGCAAATTTCGAAATCCAGCGCATGGCTGTGGGTCATGACCAGGAAATACGCCCCCGCCGGCGAGGCATCCACTTCGGCTTCGGGTGCATCGGTGATTTCGACGCGAACATTGTCGGGAATCTGTGCCGGGAAGGCATCCGCGCGTGAGTCCACCCAGGTCACATTGCAGGCCACATCCTGAAGTACCGATACCAGCGCGCGGCCGACATGCCCGGCGCCGAACAGGATCAGCGGAAAGCGCTGTGACTGCAGCGATTCAACCAGGATGGTTCTGCATGTTCCAGGCGCCCCAGGCAATTCAAGCAGCGTTGCCCCTTTGCCGCCACGGCTTTGCCAATCGCGGGCTTGCGTAGCGACCTTGTTATCCAGTTCGGCATCACCCAGGGTGCCGTGCAGCAGATCTTTCCTTATCACCATTTTCGAGGCAGGTGCCGAGCCGGCTGCGGTGGCCAGCAGGCAATCCTGTGCCTCGTCCAGTGGCAGCATATTCAGCCAGGCGGGAAATCCGGGTTCCACCCTTTCGATGAACAAGTTGACCACACCGCCACAACATTGCCCCAGTGTGGCTCCCAGCGGAAATCGATACACAGTTGGTAGAGCAGGGCCTGCCAGCATATTGCGCGCGATCTCGATGGCCTTGTATTCGAGATGCCCGCCGCCGATGCTGCCCAGAACCGATGATGCGTTGAGCAGCAATTTTGCGCCGGCTTCCCGCGGCGCGGAGCCGCGCACTGTAGCCACGGTGACGACGACAAAAGCATCGCCGTTGGCAGAGAAATTTTTCATCTCCCTGAGCCAGTCGATCATGCGAGCTTCCCCGGCTTTGCAGTACCACGCGCCTGCATTTCTTCCACCGAGAAAAGAATGGCCTCCGGCGTGGCAGGCGCATTGAGAAGCGGGCTGTGGCGGTAATCTGCGACAGCGGCAATGGCATCGCGAATGGCGTGGAATACCGACATCGCCAGCATCAGCGGCGGCTCGCCCACGGCCTTGGAGCGGAAAATGCTGTCCTCGTGATTGGCGCCATGCCAAAGGCGCACATTGAATTGCTCCGGCACATCGCTTGCCGTGGGGATCTTGTAGGTGGAGGGCGAATGCGTTCGCAGCCGGCCTTGCCCGTCCCAGACAAGTTCCTCGGAGGTCAGCCAACCCATACCCTGAACAAATCCACCCTCGATTTGTCCTCTGTCCATGGCCGGATTGATGGAACGTCCGGCGTCGTGGAGTATGTCCACGCGCAACAGGCGGGACTCTCCCGTGAGGGTATCGATCGCCACCTCGGAAACCGCAGCCCCATAGGCGAAGTAATAAAACGGGCGGCCTTTCAAGGTTTTGGGGTCATAGTGGATTTTCGGCGTGCGGTAAAAGCCATCGGCCCATAGCTGCACCCGTGCGAGGTAGGCCTTGGTGACCAGTTCAGAGAACGCCAGTGTCTGATCGCCGGCATGGGCGCAATTGCCGGCAAAGCGCACGCCGCACGCCGCCACACCAAAGTGCTGCGCGGCAACCTGGGCGAGGCGATTGCGTATCTCCACAGCCGCAGCCTGCGCCGCCTTGCCATTGATGTCGCTGCCACTGGATGCCGCGGTTGCCGAAGTGTTGGGCACCTTGCTGGTATTGGTGGCGCTGACACGCACCTTTGCGATGTCAATGCCCAGTTCTTCGGCCACCACCTGCGCGACCTTGATGAACAGGCCCTGGCCCATTTCAGTGCCGCCGTGATTCAGCAGCACACTGCCATCGGT
>JBCKLP010000230.1:0-3703 GCA_038903735.1 Burkholderiales bacterium
GGCGGCTGACGTATTTCCGGTGTTGGTGCCACTCCCCAGTCTCGCTCCTCACCGGCAAATGACCAGACAGTCGAAGCATGCAGACAGATCAGCAGACTGGCAATCGCGGATTTCAGCATTCGCATAGCCTACGCAATTCGGTGCATGGGTTCAAGAAGCCGGATAAACTTCCCGCGAACGGATGAATGGCGGGATTGGGGCCACGCCCTGAAGCAATGGGAGGAATCATGGGTTTTAAGCGCGAACTGGCGGCGGTGTTGGGTGCCTTGCTTCTTGCCATTAACGGCCTTGCCTTGGCGCAAGCTACTCTCAGGAGCGGCGATTTTCAAAAAATTTCTCCTCCTCGCCTGGTTGCAAGCGGTGAAAAAATAGAGGTTATCGAGTTTTTTTATTACGACTGTCCCGTTTGCTATGAATTTCAACCACATCTTTCCCGCTGGCTGGTTCAGGGCCCGGATTACATATCGATCCGTCGCGTGCCCACACTCCCCTCTGAAAGCACCGAGGGGCTGGACGGTTGGCTGCGCTTCGCTCGCCTTTACTACACGCTGGAGGCAATCGGGCAGCTGGCCCGGCTCCATTGGCCGGTATATGACAATTTTCACTTCGATGGCGTTCTATTAAACGATGAAAAAGTGATGGTTGATTGGATAAGCAAGAACGGAATCGACAGGGACAAATTTCTAGCCGTCTATCACTCAGCGGAAATTCAGGCGAAGCTCGATGAGGTTCGAAAACTCATGAACACCTATGACATACGCTCTGTCCCAACCATGGTCATCGATGGCAAGTACCTGTCGACGGCCAGAATGGCCGGGGGTACGCGACAGCTGATACAGGTCGTCGACCGCCTGGTCCAGCAGGCCCGAAAAGAGCGTCCAAGGTAATGTCAGTTTGACGCTTTCAGCGCAGATCAGGCTCGTTGATACCTTATTCGATCCCGGTCGCTAATTCGATGTAGCGTCCCCCGGTCGTGCAGATAATGCAAATGCGCCATAGCTTCACCCATGGCAAACAGCATCTGATGGCTGTCGAGTTTTCGCTTAAACAGAACGTCCAGGATTTCAAAAGCAGTTACTGGCAAGGAACATGCTTCGTGCAACTCAGCCAGGCGCAATTTATGATGCTCCTGTAATTGGGCAATCCGCGCGTGCAATCCGGTGAAAGGCAACCCGTGCGAGGGTAATACAAGGGTTTGCGCCGGAAGTTCTGCATATCGGGACAAGGAATCCAGGAACATGCCCAATGGATCTGCTTCCGGTTGTGACGCCGGTACGCTGACATTGGTGGATATTCGTGGCAGCACCATGTCCCCCGCGATAAAAACGCCCAAGGACTCACAATAAAGCGATGCATGCTCCGGTGCATGCCCGTAACCCAAGATAACCTCCCATTGGTTCGAGCCTATTGACAGTTTTTCCCCTCCACTTATCCGACGGAATTTTTGCGGGAATTCAGGCACGCTTCTGCGATAGTGGTCCTGCCCGTTCAGTATTCCCGCCGTGTAAGAATCATCCAGACCATTGCGACTGAACATTGCCGCCAGATGCTCTCGACCATACCCGGCAGCACCATCGCAAAGTGCGTGAGCCGACAGGTACTCGCCTTGGGAAATCCAGAGCGGTACGCCAAACTTCTGGGTAAGCCATCCGGCGTTGCCAACATGGTCAGGATGGTGGTGCGTCGCGATTACCCTGGAGACGCCTGCCGAGGCAATTTTTGATGAAATCAGCTTTTCCCACAGCCCCCGAGTTATGTCATTGCCTATCCCGCAATCTACGATCACCCATTGATCGTCGTCCTCCAGGAGCCATAAATTGATGTGATCGAGCGCGAATGGCAAAGGCATGCGCAACCAGTGGACGCCTGGCGACACCATCAGCGTTTCGCCTGGTGCTGGAAGCTGCGGATAGGGATACTGCAAAGGCGATTCGGGGCTCATATTCTTGCCATTTAGGGACCCGCGATTCGGCGGTAGAATCCCCGCCGCCATTGCAGTCGGCGAATTCTCCCAGATTCGCAGCTATCCCGCCAACCAGGACCATCATGCCCAGCCCCGTTTTGCTATCCGTTCCCATAATAAGTACCTATCGCACTCGTCGCGAGGTCGAATCCGGGTTGACCAAGGGTGTATTTGGTTCTTCCCAAATTATTGTTGATGGTGAGCCGTTTGGGGACGTAGACCGAGTGGATCGGATTGAAAAATGGCTCGTTGACGGGGCATTCTGAATGCATGCCTCATGAAAGCCATTTGCGTCTTTTGCGGTTCAAGCCCCGGATCGAATCCCGCGTATCGACAGGCAGCGAGGGTGCTTGGCGCACTGATGGCGGCGAGAGGTATAGCGCTTGTCTATGGCGGTGGCAATCTCGGCCTGATGGGAATTGTAGCGAACAGTTGCATGACTGGCGGTGGCCAGGTTTTCGGCGTGATTCCCAAGGCGTTGCTGGATAGGGAGCATGGGCACCGTGGTCTGACGCGGCTGGAGGTCGTAGACAGCATGCATGAGCGGAAAGCCCGGATGGCTGAGCTATCGGACGGTTTTCTTGCACTTCCGGGGGGATTCGGAACTCTTGAGGAATTGCTTGAGATTTTGACCTGGTCCCAGTTGGGTATCCATGGAAAACCTGTGGCATTAATCAATGTCGCAGGATTTTTTGACCCCCTGTTGGCAATGTTGGCGCATGCCCGGCAAGAAGGTTTTCTGCGGGATCGACACCATCAGCTGTTATGTACCACCGTCGAGCCTCGGGACGCTCTTGACCTGCTCGTGGCATCGAAATCGCCTGACAATAAAATTGTCACTGATTTGGAAGGTTGAGCATGCAAAATAAATCCATCCGGGTTCAAGTGGCCTCCGATGTCGCGGTTATTTGGCTTAATCGGCCAGCAACGCTCAATACCGTTGACGATGCGATGGTGCGGGAGCTTGATGCCGCTCTCGTGTTGATCGAGAGCGATTCGTCAGTACGGGCAGTTGTGCTTGCCGGCGAGGGCCGGGCGTTCTGCGCAGGCACGGAGCTTTCCAGCATGGCGCGCCTTGGCACCGCTAGTTTGGAAAGAAACTCCCAAGTAGCACAGCGGTTTGCTGGACTACTGTACCGGCTTTTCCGGCTCAAGAAGCCTACGATCGCCCGGGTTCATGGTGCATCCGATGGAGCCGGCATAGGTCTGGCAGCCGCTTGCGATATCGCAGTTGCCTCTCTGGATGCCACCTTTTGCGTATCCGAGACTCGATTGGGACTTGCCGCCGCCGGCATTGCCCCTTATCTGTTACAGGCAATAGGCGCGCGCCAGGCGAGCCGATATATGCTTTCCGCGGAGACCTTTACGGCTGCAGAGGCGTATCGAATTGGATTAATCCAGGAACTTGCACCCATTGAAGAATTGGATGCCACCGTCAATGCATTACTTGGCCAACTGCTTCTGGGGGGGCCAAGGGCCCAATCAGCGACCAAGGAGATAATCGGACAAGTAAGTCGGTGTCCGATCACTCCAGAATTGGCTGCCAATCTGGCATTGCGAACCGCTGAATTGCAGACATCTTCAGAAGGCAGGGAAGGAATTGCGGCCTTGCTGGGAAAACGTCAACCTTCCTGGGTTGCGCGCAAGAAAAAAGCAGTGCGCCCCCGAAAGTAGGCGGTCACCACGTCGTTGATCGTGGGCACCTCCTTCTCTTTCCTCGATGACATTCTAATAAACGTA
>JBCKLP010000231.1:0-3683 GCA_038903735.1 Burkholderiales bacterium
TGAATCCCGGACGTGCTCATTGAAACGAACCAAAAACGCGCAACAAGGGTTGCGCTACGAGCGTGCCCTTGGCCCGCGCACTGGCGTGTTGGCGAGTTCGAGATCGGCCGTCACCCGCTCGCGGCTGCGCTCATAGACGATCTCGCGCCCGCCAACGCTGCCCGCATAGGCCAGGCCGGTGCGGGTGGGCGCGAGCTCGCACTTGACGTTGTGTATGCCTTCGCCGAGCACCACCTGTATGCCGCTCGCCCGTTTGCTCAGCACCACCAGTTCCAGCATCTGTCCGGTTTCGGTCACGCGGACCTTGATTTTGTCCGTGCTCATGCGCCCTGGCCTCCGTGGATGAAAATGCGCTGCCGCCCTGCAAGCGGGGCAATGCGACCCAGCTTACGCCGATCGGCACCGCGGCGCGAAAATACAGGCATGAGCACCCCGCAAGTTCCCGAAGGATTCCCTTCCGGGCCGATACAGGCGGGTACCAAGCGGGTGCCAAGCCACCCCTCAGGCCATGACCTTCAGCCGCCGCAGCTCAAAGTAGCATCGCGCGCAGGCGCGCACATCCACCAGCGCCCGGTGCGCACCATCAACCGGCTCGTTGAAAAGTTTCTGGTGCAATTCCTCCAGCTTGGGCCATTTGTAGCCATAGTTTCCCGGCAGGCGGCAGTAATCAGTGGCGGACTGCATGGTGCACTTGCGCGGCTTCGCCTCGAGCAGATTGGCCGCGCCAGTGCGCAGGAATTCGGCGCCGAGGATCTTCTCATCAAAGGCCATGTTGTGCGCGACGAGCAGCGCGGACCCGGCAATGCACGGCGCAATGGCGGCAAGCACCGTGCCGAGATCAACCCCCTGCTTCAACGCCATGGCCGTACTGATGCCATGCACTTTGGCGGCACCGGCAGGAATGCTGAAGCCCTCGGGCTTGACGATATGCTCGGCGCTTTCGAGCTCGTTACCTTCGGCATCGCTTATCAGCCAGGCAAGCTGCACCAGGCGCGGCCAGTTGGCGGCGTCCGAAGCCGGCGCCTTGTAGTTGCGCGGCACCCCGGTGGTTTCGGTGTCGAAAAATAGCAGCCTTGTGTTCAGCAGCCTTGTGTCCAATTCAAATTCCCCGCAGAAATGTTAATCTTTTAAATATTACAACGCAGATAAGGCTTATACAATCGGCCGATAGCGTTATTCTATTTAACAACTGTGGCACCTCGCAGGCGCATCCTGCGCCGGTTTCCGCGCACACCAGCCGGCCGCTCAGTCCCTCCGGTCGCCCTGCCTGCGCTGCCGCCCGAATGTCATAATTCCACCACTTCGAGGGGAATTCTATGTCACCGGACGATGTAGTCCCGTAATTGCAGCAGGCATGGCACGCAATTGTGCATCAGGCGCTCAAGTCCCAGGATGTGAAGCTGCTTACCTACGTGCCCGATCGCGTACTCACACCATTGATAAACAGCCTGCATGCCGACCCGTATTTCAAGGTGATCTCGCCCCCTCGCGAAGAGGATGCGCTGGGCATAGTCACCGGCGCGTGGATCGGCGGCATGCGCGGCGTGGTGCTGATGCAGACCAGCGGCTTTGCCACCCCGGCCAATGTGCTCGCCTCACTCGCCGTGCCCTACCAAATCCCGCTCATCATGGTGATCACGGAGCGCGGCACGCTGCGGGAATACAACATCGGCCAGACAATGGTCTGCCGCACCATGCGCCCGGTGCTCGACTCGCTGGGCATAGAGCACCACACGCTAACCCGACTGGATGAAAGCGGCTTCATTTTCGAGCGCGCCATCAAGCAGGCGGTTGCGACCCAGGCGCCGGTGGCGCTGATCCTGTCGCCGCTCCTGACCGGCGGCAAAGTGTTCAAGAACTGAGGCAAGCCATGACAAACGCAAACATGGCCGCAGGCACCCGCGGCGCCTCGAAGGTGATGAACCGCTTCGACCTGACCCGGCGGCTGGTGGGAAAACTGGAGCATGACGAAGCAGTGATCGGCGGCATCGGCAACAACAATTTCGATCTCTGGGCGGCCGGGCGCCGCCCGCAGAACTTCTACATGCTGGGCAGCATGGGCCTCGCCTGCCCCATCGCCACGGGCGTGGCCATCGCGCAGCCTGAGCGGCGTGTGGTCGCCATCGAGGGCGACGGCTCGATACTCATGCAACTGGGGTCGCTGGGTACCATCGCCCATCTGGGCCTTGCCAACCTCCTCATCATCATTATGGACAACGTCAGCTACCAGATCACCGGTGGCCAGCCGACGCTGACCGCGCAGGGCTTGGACATCGTCGCCATGGCGCGCGGCGCCGGCCTCGCGCAAAGCGGCTGGGCCACCGACGAGTCCGATTTCGAAGCGCGCGTGGCGCGCGCCCTGACCGAGAATGGCCCTTGGCTGATCGCCGCGCGCATCGACGGCAAGGCGCCCGAGCAGGAAACCGAGCGCGACCCGGCGCAGATCCGCGACCGTTTCAGGTGCGGACTTGGGGTGAAGCACTGACAGAGCGAGAGCAAGCTTTCAGCGCCCGGGCAGGGCTTTTTGACTTTCGATAAATTTCCCCGCCCCAAGGAGCGGGGAATTCAACCCGAAGAGATTAAAGCATTGGCGCAAGGAAACTTTTAACAGCCGCTTGATCTCGAAGTTTGCGGATTTGCCGGATTATCGCGCGTGAACGCCAAGACCTCCGCCGCATGCTCTTGCGCCGCGCTGACGCGGCCCCGATTTCGGCGGCTCAGCCCCAGACTTCCCGCGCCACCTCTATCACCAGGCGCATTTTTGCCCACTGCTCCTCGATGCCGAGATCATTGCCCTCCTCGGTGCTGGAAAAACCGCACTGCGGCGACAGGCAAATCTGATCGAGGGGCAGGTACTTGGCCGCCGCGTCGATGCGACGCTTCAGCGCGTCCTTTGATTCCAGTTTGGGCACTTTGGTGGTGACAAAACCCAGCACCACTATTTTTCCCTTGGGCACAAAACGCAGCGGGGCAAGCTCACCCGAGCGCTCATCGTCGTACTCAAGATAGAAGGTGTCCACCTTGAGTTCGTTGAACAGCATCTCGGCCACCGCCTCATAGCCCCCGGAGCTGATCCAGGCGCTACGATAGTTGCCGCGGCAGGAATGCACGCCGATGCTGATGCTTTGTGGCGCTGCGGCCACCAGATTGTTGATGATGCCAATCCCCGAGCGCACCAGCGCGACCGGGTCGCGGCCTTTTTTGCGCGTGGCCTCGCGCAGCTTCTCGTCGCAGAGCAGTGCAAAATTGGTTTCATCCAGTTGCAGCCGGGTGCAGCCTGCGGCCGCCAGATCAGCCACTTCCTCGGCATAAACGCGGCTAAGGTCCGCCGCAAACATATCAAGATCAGGATAAGCCTGTTCGGAAACATGCTCGCGACCACTGCGGATATACAGCCACGCGGGCGAGGGAATGCACACCTTGGTGGTGGCTTTGGCGAGCGAATTCAGGAACTTGAAATCATCGAGCTGGATGGGCCGCGTGCGCTTCAATTTGCCGCCGATGGTGATGTCCTGCGGGGTAAAGCTCACCTTGCCATCCGGGCGTTGGAAGTTCACCGGGAAGGTGCCGTTGCGGATCAGCACGCCCTCGATCTGGGTCAGGAAATCGGCGTGATACCAGGAGCGGCGGAATTCGCCGTCGGTCACCAGCTTCAAGCCGATGTCTTCCTGCTGCATCACCAC
>JBCKLP010000232.1:0-3682 GCA_038903735.1 Burkholderiales bacterium
TGTGACATCAACGATGCATATGGCCTGGGTGCGCAGCGTATGCGGGCGACTCGAAAGCCGCTACAGGTACTCAAAAGACATTGTCTACAACAACTTCCCTTGGCCGGACCATCCAAGCGAAAAGCAAACTGCGGCCATTGAAGCCGCTGCGGACGGGGTGCTGGAAGCGCGCAAGCAGTTTCCCGGCTCCTCGTTGGCCGACCTCTACGACCCCTTGAGCATGCCGCCCGCACTGCTCAAGGCCCACCAGACGCTTGACCGCGCGGTGGATGCTGCCTACGGCAAAAAGGGGTTTGCTACGGAAGCTGAACGAGTGGCGTTTCTGTTTGATCTTTACCAGAAATACACCAGCCTGTTACCGGCACCAGAAGGCAAGGCCAAGTCCGGCGGACCGAAGAAAAAGGCGGGCAAGTCCAAAACGAAATGATAGGCCGTGTGGCCAACGCAGGAGAAGATTTGTTAAATACAATAACCAATCAAGCTACTGAGGTCCGCCAGCCCTGGGTTTCCATTTAACAAAGTTAAAGATTCATGCGGGGTAAGTCGGGCGGGTGCCACCGATAATTGGCACCCGCTCCGCAGCTCAGAATCACTTCATCAAAGCTTCAGCAGCCTCGCCGCATTCCCGCCATAAATCTTCGCCAGGTCCTCTTTGCCCAGCGGCACCTGTTTCATCCAGTCGGTGCCGGGAGGGTTTTCAACGAAGGGCCAGTCCACTGAAAAGAGGATGCGGTCGGCGCCCATTTCGAGAATGCTGCAGATCAGTGCCGGCGTGGAGAAGTTGCCGCTGGTGGTGATCCAGAAGTGCTCGCAGAAAACGTCGCGGAAATTATTGGCCTTGTTGCCGCTGCGGTTGAGCGACTGGTTGATGCGCCAGAGCGAAAAGGGAATTGATTCGCCCATGTGGCCGATGATGATCTTCAGGCCCGGATAGGCGTCGAACACGCCCGAGAGCACCAGGCGGATGGTCTGGGTAGCGGTCTCCACGGTGTAGCCCCAGGCCGAGGTGGCGATGTTCGGGTAGTCCTTGATGTAATCCTTGTAATAGGCGTTCACCACCGCGGGGCTGGGCACCGCTGGGTGCAGGTAGAGCGGCACATCGAGTTTCCTCGCCCGCTCTATGATCGGCCAGAAGCGCTTGTCATCAAAGAACAGGCCCTCCTGGTTCAAGCCATGCACCATGGCGCCCTTGAAGCCGAGCTTGTCCACCGAGCGCTCCAGTTCGTCGGCTGCGGCCTTGGGGTCGTTGACGGGAAGGACCGCGAACGCCGCGAAGCGGTCCGGGTGCTGTGCCACTGCCGCGGCCAGGCGGTCATTGGCGCGTTTGGCCAGCGGCACCGCGGTTACCGCGTCGATACGCTGCATGGCAGGTGCGCCGTGCGAGAGCACCTGAAAGTCGATACCGGCCTCGTCCATTTCCTTGATGCGCAATGCGCCCAGATCATCCAGCTTGGCGCGCAATTTCGGCGAACGTCCTTCATTACCCTCGAAATGCGTGGCGATCTCGGCGTCCCAGTAATGTTCCTCCAGCGCGATGACGCGCGGCTGCTTGCTCATGAATACTCCTCCTTTTTGAAGTTTTCCGGACAATGAGCCTGTAACACGACAATTTCTTCGCTGCTACTGTCGGCGAAGGCGATATCGATTCCCTGATCGTTTCCACCGTCGGCTGCCGCCGATTCCAAGGCATCGTCTTCATCGAGGTCAAAAAAATTGATCGCGAACCATGCAGCGAATGCCCTGCTACGGGCAATCTTTCATCGCGTGGCAAATTCATCGACCGACTTCAGAATATCTTCAAGCTCTTTTGCCACGGCGCACTCCTCCACGGTCTATTTGGCAATCGAAACAGTGCCAACACCACGCGATGATAATTCCATTTAGCGTGCAGTAGCCAATTTGATTCTGCAAGAAGTCAGTTGGGGCGGCTTTTCAACCTCGAAGAGGTTCGCGCCGCCGTGACCGAGTTTAAGGACAGATACAAGCGTCATTGGCGTCTTGAAAAACTGGGTTTCATGTCACCCCTCGAAACCCGTCAGGCGTATAGTTTGAAGAAGGTGGACTGAGTTGCAAAACCGTGTCGAGCCGATACACGCCTCAATAACAGACGCGCAGTGCGGTTTTGCAACATCGCCCTGTTGCGAAGGAGTCGGGAATCATGCGAACGAAAATGCGGCTGGTGTGCCTCGCTTTAAGCTGCGTTTTCTCAAGCGCGGTCTTTCCCCAGATATACCCCGCCAAGCCCGTACGAATCATTTCTTCCGGCGGCGCGGGCGGCCCCAACGACACGCAGACGCGTGGCCTTGCCCAGTTTCTTTCCGAGCGCGTGGGTCAGCCTGTGGTGGTGGAGAACCGGGCGGGGGCCGGCGGCATCGTTGCCGGCGAGGCTTGCGTCAAATCCCCTCCTGACGGCTATACCTTGTGCACCTTTGGCTCGGGGGCGATCAGCTGGACGCCGGTCCTGATCACCATGCCGTACGACCCGCTCAAGGATCTGACCGGCGTTTTCCACATGGGCTACAACGATTCCATCATCAGTGCCCACCCTTCAGTGCCGGCCGGCAACATGTCCGAGTTGATTGATCTGGCCAGGGCAAAGCCCGGCTATGTCACCTGGGCGTCCTTCGGTCTGACCACTTCCAGCTATTTCTACGTGCAATGGCTTAAAAAGCACAAGAAAGTAGATATTGTCGTCGTCCCCTACAAATCGGCCATCCAGGCCCAGCAGGCGGTAGTTTCGGGCGAGGTGATGGTCAACAGCTACACCGCCAGCCAGACGCTCAATCTGATCAAGGCGGGCAAGGTAAAACCACTTGCCATGAACGGTGACGCCCGGCTGCCCGAACTGCCCAATGTCCAGACCGAGAATGAAGCTGGCATAGACTTGCCACTGATCAGAACCTGGTTCGGCATGCTGGCCCCCGCCGCCATGCCCAAAGAGTTTGCGATACGCCTGAATACCGAAATGAACGCCATCACCAAAGATCCCAAATACGCGGATCACTACGTAAGGCGCCTCGGGTTTCGCAGCGCGAATATGGATGTTGACCAGTTCAATGCCTACCTCCGCAAGAGCCGTGTCGATTTCGAAGCCTTTGCCAGGGATATGGACATGAAGAAGAAATAGCCATGAGCGAAAATTCAAAGGAACTCGGCCGTATATAGCAGAGCGCGACCAAGATATTTGATGCAGATTGGGCACTTTTAATCAAATTAGTTGAGGGAATGGTCGCGCTGACCTTCACTGCTTGTGATTGCCGTTTTTTCTATACAAATCAATATCGTTAAGTAAACTTGCCTGGTCCGATTTGTGCCTTGGTGATTGGCGCGGCGAGGGAAACCGACCAGCCCCGCAGCCGGGTCAATGGCAGGCTGCGGCTTTATGCTGCTTGGCGTAGCGGACCATTGACGCGGTGGAGGGGCGATACGCTAAGCCGTGGCAGCAAGGGCCGCAGTTTGGAGCTTGCTGCCATGGAAACCAGCCCTTTTCGCCCACATACGCCGTCGATAGCCATCACCTAACGTGGTGTTGAGGGGCGCCACCGAAGAAGCAACCACGAAGGACGCTGCTTCACGGCGTCCTTCTCAAACACAGGCTTCATAGTCAGACACACACCAGACCGTCGACTTTTGTATTTTGGGACCGAAGGCAGGGTCGTTATACCGAAAGTCCGGTGGTCGG
>JBCKLP010000233.1:0-3676 GCA_038903735.1 Burkholderiales bacterium
CAACATTGATACGGCATCAATGCCGGCCATCTACCGCCCAAGGCGGATGTTATTTTCGATCAATTAGACTTCGCATAAGGAAAGAGACACGAATTTGCATTTCAAGTCGCTTATATCCGGCTGTGCCGCCACCTGCCTCGTTGCGATCATCGCGCTTTGCCTCGCGTGGGAACTTTGGCTTGCTCCATTGCGTCCCGGCGGGTCCATGCTTGCGCTCAAGGCACTCCCGTTGCTGCTTCCACTCTTTGGCGTATTAAGGGGAAGTCGCTACACTTTTCAATGGTCTTCCATGTTGATTCTGGCATACGTTGCCGAAGGTTCGGTTCGTACTTTCACCGACAGTGATTTATCCCGTTTTCTTTCCGTTCTTGAATTGTTGCTGGCGTGCACCTTCTTTTTTCTGGCAATTGCTTTTGTCAGGTATTCGCCTCGGGACAAATTAACATCTGTTAAAGCTGAGGATTGATCCGTTCGACCTTACTGTGTAGTTTATTTAGCGCCGCCAAGTACGCTTTCGCAGTTGCCACGACAATATCGGTATCGGCACCAGCAATTCCCAATGTGGTCATTCCGCCCGTGTTCAGTGAATGGACTTGATCGACGCTATTGATTTTACTGACGAACCCTTTTATGAGATCTCTGTAGAGAGACAGGCCTAGAGACATACCAGATTATCTCTGTGTATTAATTCCGGCTCGTCTACGTAGCCAAGTATGGATTCGATTTGCGATGAGGCTTTGCCAGCAATTTTGCAGGCCTCTGTCGCGCTGTAATTGACCAGGCCGCGCGCAATTTCCTTCCCATCAGGCGCTTTGCAGGCAATCAAGGCGCCGCGCTCAAATTCCCCGATTATGGACACGACCCCGACTGGCAGCAGGCTTTTGCCTTCACGAAGCAATGCGTTTGCTGCGCCCGAGTCTAGATTCAAACAACCGGAAACCCGTACGTGGTCGGCCAGCCACTGCTTACGCGCAGCAAGAGGCGTCGTTGACGCTCTCAATAATGTTCCGATCCGCTCCCCATCCGCGAGGCGCAATAAGATATCCGGCTCATGCCCCGAGGCTATTACAGTGTGCGCGCCGCTACGCGCGGCCCTCTTGGCCGCAAGTACCTTCGTAAGCATGCCCCCTTTTCCCAGATCCGAACCGGCACCACCAGCCAGTTCTTCAAGGTAGGCCGAGCCGGCTTCTGCTTCCGGCAGCAATTTTGCCAGAGGGTTTTTTCTTGGGTCCAGATCAAACAGGCCAGGTTGATCCGTCAGAATAATCAGGGCATCGGCGTCTATAAGGTTGGTCACCAGCGCACCCAGCGTATCGTTGTCTCCCAAGCGAATTTCGTCGGTCACCACAGTGTCGTTTTCATTGATGATCGGAATTATTGCCAATTTGAGCAAAGTAAGTAAGGTGGATCTCGCATTGAGATATCTCGCCCGGTCCGCCAGGTCCGCATGGGTGAGCAACACCTGCGCAGTGCCCAGCCCGTGTGTCCTGAAACTGGATTCATAAACCTGTACGAGTCCCATTTGACCGACTGCTGCCGCTGCCTGGAGTTCATGTATCGAATGGGGACGTTTCCGCCAACCAAGACGCTGCATACCCTCGGCGATGGCGCCGCTTGATACCAAAACTATCTGATAACCCCTGGAACGGAGTTGAGCAACCTGCGCGGCCCATCGCGAAATGGCCTCCGCGTCCAACCCGGCTCCGTTATTGGTGACCAGAGAACTTCCGACTTTGATAACCAAACGGCGCGCACGGTCTATCATGCCGGCCCCGGGTTCTTATTCGCGTCGACGAACTTCATGATTGCAAATGTCAGTTCCCTGCAACCCAATCCAGTTATGGCGGATATGGTGTAGCAAGGAATCTTCCAGCGCAGCGCCTTGGCAAACTTCTCGACGGTCGCTTTCTGCTGTTCGGCGTCGACAAGATCAATTTTGTTCACGACAAGCCACCTGGGCTTGCGGTAAAGAGCCTGGTCGTATTTCTTGAGTTCCTGCACGATGGCTTTTGCGTCCCGCACCGGGTCCGCGTCCGGATCGAAAGGCGCTATATCCACAATATGCAGCAACAAATGGGTGCGCTGCAGATGACGCAGAAACTGGTGTCCCAGCCCCGCACCTTCTGCGGCACCCTCGATCAGACCGGGAATATCGGCAATGACAAAACTGCGGTCAGTATCCACGCGCACCACGCCAAGGTGTGGTTGAAGTGTTGTGAACGGATAATCCGCAACCTTTGGGCGCGCACTTGATACCGCACGAATAAAAGTTGACTTCCCGGCATTGGGCAAACCGAGAAGCCCGACGTCCGCCAGAATTCTTAACTCAAGCTTGAGGCGCCGTGATTCGCCTGCCTCCTCCGGGCCCGATTGCCTTGGTGCCCGATTGGTGCTTGTTTTGAAATTGATGTTGCCCAGTCCGCCCTTGCCGCCCTTCGCGATGAGGGCCGTTTGCGCATTTTCCGAAAGATCGGCAATAAAGTGCCCATCCTCAAGGTCATGGATGACAGTGCCTACGGGAACCCGAAGGAATATATCCGCGGCGCCGGCGCCGTTGCACTGCGCGCCGCCACCCCTTTCCCCGTTTTTGGCTCTGTGGATTCGGGCAAACCGGTAATCAATCAACGTATTGATATTCCGGTCTGCTATGGCATATATGCTGCCACCGCGGCCGCCGTCGCCGCCATCCGGCCCGCCGCGCGGGATGAATTTTTCGCGACGGAAGGAAACAGCACCCTTGCCGCCGCTTCCGGCGTGTACTTCGATCACGGTCTCGTCGATAAATTTCATTGCTCAGTATCTTTTTACCAGGCTGGATCCATAGCGGCAGCATGCGCCACCGCCTGGCAAGAGGCAATTATTCGGTCGCCACTTGTCAGCGTTCACATCAGACTGATTTCGGGAAAGTGGATCCCGGCTGAAACAAAAAAGCCCTATCGCAACGATAGGGCTTCCATGCGAAGCGCGCGAATCAAGCGGGCAAAATGCTGACGATGTTTTTTTGCAGCGCACCGCGTACGCCAAATTGCACCTGCCCCGCGATTTTCGCGAACAAGGTGTGATCCTTGCCCATGCCCACATTGTCGCCGGCATGAACCCGTGTTCCACGCTGGCGCACAATGATACTTCCAGCGGTTACTACCTGACCGCCGAAGCGCTTTACGCCAAGCCGTTTTGACTGTGAATCCCTGCCGTTTCGCGAACTGCCGCCTGCTTTCTTATGTGCCATGCTTTTCCGCTCCTGGTTCTATAGTACGCCGCTGTGCAACATGTCGGGAAATTGCTCTCAAATTCCCCTTTTGATGCCCAAGGACTTAAATCAATGCCTGTCAGCCAACGATCCCGGTAACCTGAATCTCGGTATAGCTTTGGCGATGTCCTTGATTCTTCTGGTAATGCTTGCGCCTGCGCATCTTGAAAATGGCCACCTTTTTAGAGCGGCCATGCGCCAAAATCTTTGCTTTGACCGTCACGCCGGCCAGCAATGGCGTTCCTATGCGGACGTTGTCGCCTTCGCCAATGGCAAGCACTTGATCCAGAATAAGCTCGGAATCGACCTCCAGAGCCAATTTTTCGATTTTCAGTTTGTCACCGTCGGCGACTCGGTACTGCTTTCCACCGGTTTTTATTACCGCAAACATTATGAGGCCCACCCTTGACTACGCAGAGAACATTA
>JBCKLP010000234.1:0-3633 GCA_038903735.1 Burkholderiales bacterium
TCCCGCTTCCGCGGTGGTGGGAATGTCCGGCGCACCGCTCAGGCGCTTGCTGTGGCCGACGGCAAGCGCCCGCAGGTGCCCTGACTGGATATGCGGACGGTAGGGTGTGATCGCATCCACCATGATGTCGATGCGGCCGGCCACCTGGTCGATGATGGCCTGGGCTGTGCCCTTGTAGGGGACATGCAAAAATTTCACGCCGCCGGCGACAGCCAGCGCCTCGCCAGACACATGCAGGAAGTGCCCCGCCCCCGCCGAGCCGAACTTGAGTTCGCCCGGTTTGGCTTTGGCAAGTGCCAACAATTCGCCAAGCGTCTTTACCGGCAGCGAACTGTTGACCACGATCACCACAGGCGCATTGGCGAGCAGGCTGATAGGCGCGAAGGACTTGATCGGATCGTAAGGCAGATCGTTTCTGAACGAAGGGTTGCTGGACAAGGTCCCCGAGCTGCCGAAAAAAATCGTGTATCCGTCGGGCGGCGATTTGGCGGCGGCCTCCGCACCGATAATGCCCGCCGCGCCACCGCGGTTTTCCACCACCACCGGCTGACCCAGACCTTCGGCCAGTTTCTGGGCGGCCAGCCTGCCCATGATGTCGGTGACCCCGCCGGGGGTAAACGGAATCAGCAATTTGAGTGGCTTGTTGGGGAATGATTGCGCAATGGCGCTTTGGCTTGCCGCAGCCAGGGCAAGCAGTGCAATCGCGGCGATCCCTCCAGTCAGTCCGGATTTGTTACGCATGACATTCCTCCTTTAAAGTCGTCCATCGCAGTGTAAGCGCTCGGTCGCGGCCACGTCCACAATGATACCGGTCAATAATACCGGTCAATTCCCCGCCTGCTGGTACTTGGCGACTGCCCCTTCGACAGCAGTGCCTTTGAAAAATTCCGGATTGACGTACCTCTGCAGGGTCAGGTAATTTGCTCCCAGTATTTCAGCATCTGCTCGCGCATGCGTGCATCCGGTATGCGCCCGCGCGCCGCGTTGAGATTGTCGATGGCAAATTCCGGCTTGTCGGTGCCCGGGATTACCGCGGTGACCGCGGGATTGGACAGCAGGTACTTCAGGAAGAACTGCGCCCAACTGGTGCAATCGATCTCTGCGGAAAACGGCGGCAGCGGTTTGCCGCGCGACTGATTGAAAAGCCGCCCGCGCCCGAACGGCAGGTTGACGATCACCGCCATGCCACGGTCGCGCGCCAAGGGGAGGATGCGCTCCCCGGCGTTGCGGTTATCCAGCGCGTAGTCGATCTGGATGAAATCCAGCGTTTCGCGCCGCATGATCTGCTCGAATTCGCCATAAGAGTTGTCAAACGAGGTGGTGATGCCCACATAGCGCACCTTGCCTTCGTCCCGCATGCGCCGGATGGTGCGCAGGTGCGTGGTGGTATCACGGATGTTGTGCACCTGCAGGAGATCGAACCGGTCGGTGCCCATGTCACGCATGGAGCCTGCCACCTGGTCGATGCCCGACTGCTCGCCGCTGGTGCTGATCTTGGTGGCAAGGAAACTCTGCTTGCGAAGCCCGGTGCGGCGATAGAGCTCCCCCAGCGTCTTTTCTGCCCGGCCATAAGTTGGCGCGGTATCAATCAGCGTGCCTCCGTTGCTGAGCAGCGTGCGCAGGGAATCGGCCAGCACCTGAACCCGTGCGTCTGCAATGTCGATGTCGTAGATCACGGCGGTGCCCGTGCCGATTACCGGCAGCATTTCCTTGGATGAGGGAATCGGGCGGCGCAGCACCGGACCCTCGGCAGCCAGCGCCAGACCCATCGGTGTGAACAGGCTGCCCACCGCGCAGGCCCCCGCCGTCCGGGTGATCAAGCGCAGAAAATCGGCGCGGGTCATGCCGCGCTCATAGAAGCCTTTGCCATCCTGTTTCAATTGCATTCTCCTTTCAATGACGCAATAAATTTCCCCGCCCCAAGGGGCGGGGTATTAACTGCCTCCGACCCAAATGCCTTCGCCCCAAGGGGCGGGGAATTCAACCCGGAGAGATTAATGATTCGATCGGAGCGATCCGCTACTCCGCCGGTTTTGAATTCTGTCCCGCCAAGCTCACCTGCATTCTGCCCAGATGCAAAAGCAGCACCGCCCACAGCGCTGCGATGGGCACGGCCACCCATGATATCGCCGCCACTTCCATGCCAAGGCCGCGCAATCCGGTGTACACCCAGCCGCTGGCTGCATCACCGCCGCGAAACACGGCGGTGTCGATGAAACTCTTGGCCTTGTATTTCTGCTCCCTGGTGACCACCGTGAAAAGCGTCTCCCGCGCCGGATTTGCAAGCGCAAATTCGGTGGCGCGCTTGAGCACCTGGAAGCCAATGACCGCCAGCAGAACCGGCGCCAGCGCGATCGCGGCGAATCCTGCCATGGTCACCAGCGCAAGGGTCGCCAGCGCGGGTCCCGCGCCCCAGCGCGTGAGAATGCGTCCGGTCAGCGTGAGTTGCACGATCAGGGTAATGGCGCCGACCGAGAGGTCGATCAGCGCGAACACGCGGGTGCGCTCGGCCGGAGAGTCGAAAGCACCGGCCACGATGGAGGCCTGCTGGAAATACAGGAAGGTGTTGGTCAGCGCGAGCAAGAGAACGTGCACGCAGATCAGCAGCAGGTAGGGCGAGCGGAAAACCTCGGTAAGCCCGGCCAGCAGCCCGCCGCCGATCACCGCCTCCGCGCCGCCCTCCGCAGAGGGTTGTGCAGCCTCTGAAGCGCGCGCCTGGGCGGTGCGCAACAGGCCGCCGACACAGAATGTCGCGCCAGCAAGAAACAGTGCCGAGATGAGCAGGAGATTCACCGGCCCCAGCGGCACGGCCAATGCCGCAGTCAACGAGGGACCGAGCAGCGCGCCCGTGGTGCCCCCCGCAGCGATGAAACCAAACAGCCGCCGGCCCTGCTCGAAGCGGAACAGATCCGCCATGAATCCCCAGAACACTGTCACCACGAATAGATTGAAAACACTCACCCAGACGAAAAATGCGCGCGCCACGGTGACGCGGATGGCATCGATCTGCAAGAGGCCGAAGAACACCATGATGCAAGCAATAAAAAACCAGTACACCCAGGGGACAAAGCGCTGGCGTGGAACGCGCGCGACCAGCAGACCGAACACCGGCACCACCGCCAGCATGACAAAAAAGGTCGCGGTGAACAGCCATTGCAGATTGCCAACGCCCGCGGCCACGCCCATTTCATCGCGCAACGGGCGCAGGATGTAATACGAGGAGAGCAGGCAGAAAAAATACAGGAATGCCCAAAGCAGCGCAGCCGCTTCATCAGCGCGCACATTGACCAGACGCTCAAGCTGCCGGACCACCCAATTTGGCAAGATAGAGCTCCTCCTGTCGGGGCCGGAAGACTAACATGAGGATCCGATTTTTCGTACGCGTAACGCGACCGGTGCATCACGCGTTTTACGGTGCCATAAACAAGGTGCGAAGGCAGCGTGTCCGCAAATGACCCGCTCAGTCACCTGGGCGAACCCACCTCGCCGCCGCGTCTGCGGCCGGCGCGGGGACCGCCGCTGTGGGAGATGCCGGGCAGTGAACCTGGCGAATTTGACCCACAAGCCCAGCCAGAACCGAACTACGAGTTCGACCAGCGCCTCGCGTGGTAGGGCAACAGACACCGACAACGG
>JBCKLP010000235.1:0-3623 GCA_038903735.1 Burkholderiales bacterium
GCTGAACAGAGGCCGGGTACTGGTCAAGGATATGGAAACCGGCGTCAGTTATTACCAAGACTGGGGCTTGCCGCTTAAATCACAGGACGCCGGCGGTGCGTTGTTCGGCATGCCCTCGGGACAGACCCTATGCCTCAAGCAGTCCACCGATGCATCCCTGCCCAGCGCGCCGTTCGCAGGCCCGACAGTTCGCGAGGTCATGTGGGGCGTGGATACCCAGGCGTCACTGGATGCGATTCGCAAGGAATTGAGCAGCGACCGTGAAGTCAGGGTGGATGCCGACGGCAGCCTGCACACCCATGATGATATGGGTTTCGGCATCGGCTTCATGATTTCCCAGGGCGTGGCGCCGACCCTGAGCAACGTCAAGAAAATGAACAAGCCCTTCGACCCGCCGCGCAGTGCCTCGCCGCAGCGCATGGGGCATGTGGTGTACAGCATCAAGCGCGCGGATCAGCAGAAGGCCGCGGACTTTTACATGAAGCGCTTGCAGTTCCGCATGACCGACCACACCGGCGACCTGGGTGACTTCCTGCGCTGCAATGGTTCGAACGACCATCACAACCTGTTTTTTCCTCACCGCGCCGAATTTTGCCGCCTTCAACCATGTGGCATTCGAAGTCCGCGATTTCGATGAAATCATTTTTGGCGGCAAGAACATGAAAAGTAAAGGCTGGAAGCCCTATGCACCACCGGGCCGGCACATCATGGGCTCGAATCTCTTCTGGTACTTCACCAATCCGAGCGGCGGTCAGAGTGAATATTTTGCCGACATGGATATCATGGATGATGATTTCCAGACGCGAAACTGGGAGAAATCCCCCGGTTACGCGATGTGGATGCTGGACCCCAGCGACACCGCGGTGGGTGGCCCGCCCGGTGCGCCGCCGCCGAGCGCTTCCTGATTCGCGCTTCGACGCTATGCGATCGACCTTGCTTATCCGGTTAGCACACCCACCTACTAAATATGGGGTGCCAAAGAATCAGATCAAACCCAACCCGCGACGACCGGCCATCATTGTGGCGCAATGCTTGGCGAGGATCGCACCGCTCACGTTACCGCGATTCCGTCGATTTCCTGACCCACTACCGGTAGTAGGTGGGTGTGACAACCGGATAAGCACGCGATCGACACCTGTCGGAGTGCTCCATACGCTAGCAGTAAGGGCGCTGGCGGTGTGTCTGTTGGCGACGCCGGGATTATCGTGGGCGGCGGCCCCCGCCAAACCGGTCGATGACGCCCTGTTGCCACTGACTACCGCCTATGTGCGCGCTGTCAAAGCGGGTGAGGAGGCCGACGTCTATCGCGAACTGATATCGACGGTATTGCGGCGCGTGCTACGCAGCTATCCGCAGGAAGTGGATATGCCTCCCATGGTGGAGGCCGCCCTCAAGGCCATTGAACCGGTCAAGCCCGAATCGGGGGAGCCGGCCGCGGTGTTCAAGTCGGCAATCAATGCGGCGCTGGCGGCGCTTGATCCGCATTCCAAATACCTCGATGCGCGCGAGCAAGGTGAGCAGCGCAGCGCCATTTCCGGCAATTTCGGCGGATTGGGAATCGAAGTGGACATGAGTGGCGGCCTGGTGCGCGTGGTGGCTCCCATGGAGGATTCGCCGGCTGCACGCGCGGGACTCAAAAGCGGTGATCTCATTGTCCGCTTCGATGACCAGCCGGTGCTCGGGCTGACGCTCGCCGACGCGGTGTCGCGCATGCGCGGCAAACCCGGCACGCCCATCACCTTGCGCATTCGGCGGCCGGGAGTCACTGACGAATTCACGGTCTCGCTGGTGCGTGACACCATCCGCACCCAGGCGCTGCGCTGGCGCATGGAGGAGGATGTGCTGGTGCTGCGCCTGGCGCGATTCACCGGCTCGCTTGGCGCCACGCTCGAAAAAGCCATTGCTGATGCCAGCGCAGTGCGGGCACCGGGCGCGGTGGTACTCGACATGCGCGGCAATCCCGGCGGACTGCTCAGCCAGGCTGTGGCGGTAGCCGATGTCTTTCTCAGCCAGGGCGAGATCGTTTCCCTGCGTGGCCGCACCGCAGGCAACCAGCGCAGCTGGAAAGCCAACGCAGCAGAACAACTCCCCGGACTGCCCATGGTGGTGCTGATCGACGGAAGATCGGCCTCGGCCTCCGAACTGGTCGCCGCCGCCCTGCAGGACAATGGCCGCGCCACGGTGATGGGACAGCGCAGTTACGGCAAGGGCAGCGTGCAGACGCTTATTCCGCTCGGTCCCCAGATGGGCGCGCTGCGCCTTACCACGGCCCTCTACCACGGGCCCTCGGGCAGGACAGTGCAGCGCACCGGCGTGCGTCCGGATATCGAGTTGATACCCCCGCCCGTCGCGACGCTGGTTCGCGGTGGCAGGCGCGAGTCCGATCGTCCCCATGCGCTGCCGGGTGCCGATGAGGCGCCGGCCTCCAAGGCGAGTGTTGAGCAGTCACGCTGCCCGCTTCCGGCTAAGGTCGAGGATTCGATGCTTGCCTGCGCGCTGGCATTTCTCAATGCTGGCGCCCTGGAAACGTTTCTTGCGGCACTTCCGTCGGCGCCAGCGCGTCCCTGAAATACCAAATTCTGAATTGTAATTGCCTGTTTGATAAGGCCAGCCGTGTAGTTAATTTTTCTAATTACTGACAATTTTGGAAGCCCGTGAATCTGAAAGTAGTCATGGCGGCACTGCCGGTATTGATGCCTCTGTTGGCCGGCGCCCAGAGCTACCCCGCCAAACCCATCACCCTGATCGTGCCCTTTGCCGCGGGCGGCCCTTCCGATGCGCACATGCGCCAATTCAGCGCGGCGCTGGGCCGTCAACTGAAGCAGTCGATCATCATCGAGAACGTCGGCGGCGGCGCCGGCAACATCGGACCGGCGCGGGTGGCGAGGACCGCCGCGGACGGCTACACCATCATGCAGCACAATCTGGGCATAGCGACGGCCCCGTCCTTGTACAAGAACCTGGAATTCAATCCGCTCACGGATTTCGATTACCTGGGCACGCTGGTGTTCGATCCCAGCCTGATGATGGCGCGCAGTGATTTTCCCGGCGCGAACTTCAAGGAAACCATCGCCTACATCAAAGCGAATCAGGACAAGATCACCATCGGCATATCGGGTCCCTCGCACCTCTCGGCGCTGCTGTTCATGGAATACACGGGGACCAAGCTCACCACGGTGCCTTACAAGGGCGGCGGTCCGGCGATGAACGACCTGGTGGCAAAACACATCGACATGCTGTCCAATTCCGCTTCCATCGTCGGACCGCTGATCCGCTCGGGCAAGGTGAGGGCCATAGGCGTAGGCAGCAAGCAGCGCGTTCATCACCTGCCCGAGGTGCCCACGCTCGATGAACAAGGCCTCACCGGTTACGAAATGGTGGTGTGGACCAGCCTGTTCGCACCGAAGAACCTTCCGCGTCCCGTGCAGGAGCGCCTGGTGGCCGGCCTGCAGGGCACACTGGGCGATGCGGAACTGCTCGCCCATTTCAACCGCACCGGCGGCCAGATCGCGACCAAGGCGCAGGCGACGCCGGCGGCATTGCAGGCACTGGTGAAGTCCGAGATGGGAAAGTGGGCGCGTCTCCTCAAGAACGCGGGAATTCAGCCCGAGTGATGGGGTGGC
>JBCKLP010000236.1:0-3618 GCA_038903735.1 Burkholderiales bacterium
CGAATGCCATTGCAACGGCCAATGCGGTACAAACCTGCTTGGTGGAATCCATGTTCCCCCTCCATTGATTGGGATGTTCATGCACAAAGAATAAGGGTACCTGAAAACCATGCATATGATCAAGAAGGGGCAATTGCACAAGGGGCAATTGCACTGCCCTAATAGGCAAGCCATGTCTGCATCTGAGCTGTTCTATAGCTTGGCTTGCTGATTCCGTGACTTACGCTACTTCGTTCACCCCCCCTCATCGCTATTGCGACAGAACCGCTTATGTTTATTGGACCTGATGCCGGATCTTCCTGGCCGTCCGGCCCCGGGCCATCGATACCAAACCCGTTTTACAGCAAGCCGAGCTTCTCGCGCTCGCGTTCCTCGTTGTATTCCTGCTCGATGTGCTGCTGCCCTGAATCGCTCAAGCACCCGTGGCGATGGGCGTCCAGTCGCCTCCGGTGCTCGCGTCATGGATGAAGATCCAGTCGCGGCTGATCGGCGGGGGCGAGGGCACCATCTTGTTGTTGAGATATTGCTGGCGTGCCAGGAGCTGGACTCGGCTCGCGCGTGGCTGACGTTCATGCTCATAGGCGGCGAGCGCTTGTTCGGGGTCGTGCGCGCCAGCATCGATGTGACGCGCGATCGCATAGGCGTCCTCCAGGCTGATCGCCGCGCCCTGCGCGAGGGTCGGCATCATCGGGTGCGCCGCGTCGCCGAGCAGGGTAACGCGGCCCTCGGACCAGCGCGGCAGCGGATCGCGGTCGCACAGCCCCCATTTATGGCAGTGCTCGACCTTGCTCATCATCTCGAGCAACTGCTCGTCCCAGCCGGCGAACGCCGCCACCATCTCGGCCGGGGAGCTCGGCACTGTCCAGGACTCCTCGGCCCATTCGTCGAGGAAATAGCCCGCGAAGAAGTTGAGCACGCTGCCACCGCGGATCGGGTACATGATTACGTGGCCTTTGGGCCCGAGAAATCCAACGAAATCCTCGCGCAGCGAGATGTTGCGGCCGGGGCCGACGCCCTTGGGCACGAGCTCCATCGGCAGCAAGGCGCGCCAGCCGAGCTGGCCGGTGTAGCGGGGCTTGTCGTCGCCGAAAAGGACCTCCCGCACGCGGGACCTGATTCCGTCCGCGCCGATCACAACGTCCGCCTCAATCTCAAGACCACTTTCGAATTTCGCGACGGCGGTGGAGCCGACATTGACGACCTCGCGGCACACTTCACCGAGATGCACGCCGGCTCCGCGCATCCGGCCGATCATCAGGCCATAGAGATCGGCCCGATGGGCCGTGAGGTACGACGCGCCGAAGCGCTCCCTTGCGCCACGCCCGAGCGGCTGGCGGTAGCGCAGGCTGCCGTCGTACCATTCTAGCGAGACCATGTCCGGAGGCTCGCAGGCGAAGCTGCGCAGCTCGCGCCCAAAACCGAGCGCGTCGAGGACTTTCACGGCGTTCGGACCAAGCTGCAGGCCTGCCCCGGCTTCGCGCAGTTCCGGCGCTTTTTCGTAGACATCGACCTCGAAGCCGCGCTCCCGAAGCGCGCAGGCCGCCGCGAGCCCCCCGATTCCGCCGCCAATAATGGCAATTCTCAAATTCCGGCTCATTTCACCTCCTGTCTTTAGGCAACCTAAGGGGCCGCGCAAGAATAACTTCGCAGTTCTCAGCGCAGGTATAACACATCTGCGCGGTCCGTGAGGCTTCGAGTGGGCCGGCGGTTCTGCGCTTTTCTACTCTGAGGCAAGGCAAACCACGCGGTGTAGGCTTCCGGGATCATGTGTCTTTTAAATGTTAGACTTACGCTATTTTCGGCGGAGGTATAACATAAGCGTTCGGAGAACTTTTCTGCAGATTCCATCGTGCGCCTGCTTGAGCGCCGGCAAATGGCAACGATGCAAGAGTTGAAGGACACGCTTGGGACTCGCGTGGACATGACGGTGTTCCGCAAGCTGCGTACGCTCGCGTACCTGTCCAGCTACTCCCACGCAGGCAGGTACTACACCCTTCGCAGCGTAGCGAGCTTCGACTCGCAAGGGCTTTGGACATACCGTGGGGTGCACTTCTCGATGTTCGGATCGCTCGTGGAGACGGCCGAGACGTTTGTGAACCGCTCAGTTCGGGGCTACCTTGTGTGCGAGCTCTCTGGGGAGTTGCAGGTTGAGGCGAAGGATCCTCTTTTAAAATTGGTACGGCTCGGGCGTCTGTCCAGGAAGGACGTCTCCGGGCTGTACGTCTACTGCTCCTCTGAGCGGGTGAAGCGCCAGCATCAGCTCATCAGCCGGGAGCGACCCGGCGAGCAGGGACGCGCCTTTGCCGCTTCAATGGAGTCGGTGGCGGAATCAAACGAAACGAAGGCCGCACTCGTTCTCTTTACGAGCCTCCTTGATGAGAGGCAAAGACGGCTCTTTGGCGGGCTTGAATCGCTGCGGCTTGGGCACGGCGGAGACCGCGAGGTCGCCGATGCAATCGGCCTGGATCCTCACACTGTCGCCAAAGGCAGAAGGGAGCTTCTCCGGCACGACATCGAGGTGGGCCGGCTGCGTCAACCCGGTGGCGGGCGTCCCACGGTGGAAAAAAAACGCCTGAAGTCGTTGCGGAAATCGAGAGGCTCATGACCCCCGCAACGGCTGGCGACCCGATGACCGGACTGAAGTGGACCCGCAAGACTACGCGCAAGGTGAGCACGGAACTCAAGCGCGCCGGTATCGATGTCGGTGCCAGGACCGTTGCACGCCTGCTCACCGATTTGGATTACCGGCTTCGCGTCAACCACAAGAAGCTCTCCAGAGGAACCGCCGTGACCCGGAGCGAGCGCAACCAGCAGTTCGAGTACATCCAAGCGCTGCGCCAGTCCTTCCTCGAGCGGGGAGACCCCGTCATCAGCGTGGATACCAAAAAGAAGGAACTCGTCGGCCTGTTCAAGAACCCTGGCACCGTCTGGGTGAAGACCGCGACACCCGTCTTTGATCATGACTTTCCTACGGCGTCAGAAGGTAACTATTCGGTAAACCCGTAGCAACGAGCTAAAAACTACTGGACACGAAACCCGTTTTCCAGTACCGTTGCGCTCATGCTCTGCGCGCAACGACTAGACCAAACCCCTGCCACGTTGGCGCGACAAGGCACGCCGTTTGAACAAGTGATGATCAGCATCACCAAACAAGAGCACATTGAACTGGTAATGCAGGCCAACTACTGGCAGTCATTGCACCAGCGCGCCCTGGTTCGGATCGAATGGCTGCAAGCCAGAAATCAAAGGCAACTTGAACTCTCAGCACTGGCCGAGGCTGCACTGCGCTGTGAGTTGGAACACCAGAGAGCATTGGTTCGTGACCTGCAAAAGCGCCTGTTTGCACGCAAGAGCGAACGCCACCAGACAAACGAGAGACAAACCAAGGCCGACGTATCCAAAGCACACCGAGGCCAGCAAGACGGCAAACGCGGTCATGGCCGCACCCTGCAGCCGCATCTGCCCGGGCGCGACGAAATCATTGCCATCGACCACGCGCACTGTCCAACGTGTGCCCTACCATTTCAGATATTCCCCGGTACCGAAGATTCAGAAGTGGTAGAAATTGAAGTCAAGGCCTACCGGCGCAAGATTCACAGACTACGCTACAAACCCGGC